>NZ_JBGCDL010000303.1:0-4918 GCF_045105435.1 Kordia sp.
AACTTTTATTTTTGTGTTGGAACGAATCAAGATGTTACCAATCAATTTGACGTTCAAAATATCCAATTCACCATTGCTAAAAACTGTTTTTACAGCTGCCGAAAACGAGTTTGTATATGTTTTTCCTTGTTTCAGATTGATATAACTTTCATCGTCAGTTGGAAGTGGCATTTTTTCCAAAGAAGCGATATAATTTGTTAACGATTTCGGTAATTTCGGAAGAGTTTCTTTACTTTTTGAAATAGTTCCGTACACAAGATTGCTTCCGTAATACGAATTCCCTGAGATCGTTCCTGCGCGAATGCCTCTAGCGGGCAAAAACGATTTTCCTTCAATTTTTGTATTTCCTACCACAATTAACGGTCTGTTGGTTTCTTGTAAATACAAAGCAGTTCGATCTACATCTGATTGAAAACCACTTACAAGCGCCACTTTTTCAAAGGATTTTCCTTTTGTTTTTACATTTGAATATATTTTCCCATACATTCCCCAATAACTTTTATGCAGTTTGGAAGTGCTGTTTTTTTCTTCATCAATCACGCTAAAAACAGTATCTCTTTCTACAGAAAAATCACGAATTTCGGCAAATAGTACATGTTCCGTTTGTTGAATGGTTTCTAAAAGTAAATCTGACTTTTTTTCAAATAAAGAATGCGAATGTACTAGCACTATAAAAACAGACAGCAATACTGCGATGATGGCAGAAACCATGATTGCAAATTGTAATGCACCTGCTTTTACTTTGTGAAGTTTCATGGGTTTATATGTATTGTTTTTTATTTGTCACATGTTGCTTCCATATAATCATTTTCTTCTTGGATATCGAAATCTCATTATGGAAGTTTCATCATTTATTTAGACACTAAAATCGTTTTTCGTTCTCCTTTATATGCAATCGTAATCGACTTTTTGTTTCCTTTTAAAAGTTTTACATCTTGAATCGTTTTTCCAATTTTTAAAAGTTGTTGTGTTCCGCGAATGGCAACGATGTAAATATTTTGGGCATTTTGCTCTTTTGAAATCACGCCTTTGTAAGCAATTGACGGAAATACAATTGGCTCTTTTTTACTTTTTGAAGCTCGCCTAACTGTCGTCGTTTTCTTTTGCTGATATGGTTTTGCTAAAAAAGGATCTGCATGTTGTGTGTTGATGCTAAACGTATCTTTTTCTATGGTTTGTTTTGGTGAAAATTGAACCGTAGCATTTGAAGCAACAATTGGCGCATCATCAGTGCCAAATTTTGAAAAAATCTGATAGCCGATTGCTCCCCAAATTCCGAGAACAACCGTTAATAAGATATATGTTTTTCCTTTTTTCTTCATCATTCAATTGAAAATGAATAGGTTGAATAAGGAGTTGTATACTGACTGTTTTGAGCGCGCACACGCCACTGATACGAATTTCCAGCTTCTAATTCAATTTCAATAGAATTTTCTGTAACGATAGAATCTTGTTCGAGTTGTAAAATATTCTCAAAATCAGGACGTGCTATTTGCACTTGATAACTTTCTGCATCTTCTACTCTATCCCATGAAAGTGTTAATGTAGTAAGACTAAGTGTTGCATTATTAGCAGGAGCAATAAGTGTAACTGCATCATTAGAAATGTCAGGAACTTCAATAATATCGGAGCAACTCACAAGAGTCAATAAAATGAATGTGCTGTATATGTGTTTTTTCATATTATATTATAATTTAAAATAATCGTCTTCTTGAACTGCTTTAGATGCTTTGCGATGTGTATTTGGCGGACAACCTTCGGAATTACTCACAATATCAGCGATTACAAGTTTGTGTCTATTATTTTCTTTCCAACAAAAACCTGAGGTTTGATACGCAAAAACAACACCTTTAGAAAGTTCTAAAACTTGTTCTTTTCCATCTAAATTCTTAAGTAATACGCTGAACTTCTTTGAAGATGATTGTGCTAAAAAAACTTCTTCTGCTTTTTTTAATAGATTGATATCATTTGCAGAAAATGCTACAGAAATACTCGTAATCATCTGCGCATCTTCTTTATTTTCCAAATACGAACGTACTCCAGTATTTTTTGAATCATTTAGTTCAGAAGTAATTGCCACGCGATCTACAAATTGCAACAATACATATTCAGGTTTCACTTTCAGCGAATCTGAAAACGTGAGCGCAATTTTTTTAGTTTGTTCATTTGCTTTAGCAAATGCTTTAAAAGTTTGTTTGGAAAAGGAAACAGCTTGCACACTTAATTTCAATTCTTTTTTAAAAATTGGTATGGCAATACTTTCGTATGAATGTGAAAGAACTGTTCCATTCAACAAACCAATAGAACCTAATTCTACATTTGTTTCGGTGAGTCTTTGAGTCTTTTGATTGACTGAAATTGTTTTACAACCAAACATCAAAAAACTAATTAAAATAAGGGTTAAAATTCTACGCATACATTCAGCTTTATTCAAAAATAACTAAACATTTTCGAATTCTTGAAAATAATATATAAGCGTAATTTTTATTGAAAGAATACTAGGTTTTTAAAGACAGAAACATACATCTTAAAAATAAAAGGTGCAAAAGAAGTATACACGCATTAATTATTACAGATTAGCAAAACACATCTTTTACATAAACAAAAAAAATCCCAACATTGCTGTTGGGATTTTTACTTTTAGTACTCGAGGTGGGAATCGAACCCACACTCCCGAAAGAACTGGATTTTGAATCCAGCGCGTCTACCAATTCCGCCACTCGAGCTTCTTTTGTTTCTAAAGGAGTGCAAATTTAGAAAATATTTTTAATTCTTGCTTAAAAAAAGAAATAAAAGCTTTTAGAGTTGTAATAAATTTCTAAATTTGCACCTCATTTGACACAACACAACAATTAACTAACTACTAAACAGCATAATAAATGGCCTATACTGTCCCAGAACCAAAGATTTTTGCCTGTACACAAAGTGATGAACTTGCAAGAAAAATTGCAAAACAATATGGAGTAGAGTTAGGAAGTGTAACGTTCTCAACATATAGTGATGGTGAATTTCAACCTTCGTTTGAAGAATCGGTTCGTGGCGCAAGAGTATTTATCATAGGATCTACGTTTCCAAACTCTGATCATTTGATGCAAATGCTGTTAATGCTAGATGCTGCAAAAAGAGCATCTGCACGTCATATTACAGCTGTACTTCCTTACTTCGGTTGGGCAAGACAAGATCGTAAAGACAAACCAAGAGTGCCAATAGGCGCTAAACTAATAGCTAAAATGCTAGAAGTAGCAGGTGCAACACGCATTATTACAATGGACTTGCACGCAGATCAAATTCAAGGTTTCTTTGAAAAACCAGTAGATCATTTATTTGCTTCTACCGTGTTTTTACCATATTTACGAAAGTTAAATTTGGACAAGCTAACGATTGCTTCTCCAGATATGGGAGGATCAAAAAGAGCCTACGCATATTCTAAGTTTTTAGAAAGCGATGTTGTTATCTGTTATAAACAACGTAAAAAAGCCAACGTAATTTCACACATGGAATTAATTGGTGATGTAACAGGAAAAAATGTAGTTTTAGTAGATGATATGGTAGACACTGCCGGAACATTAACCAAAGCCGCAGAAGTTATGATGGAAAAAGGAGCATTATCTGTACGTGCAATATGTACACATCCTATTTTATCAGGACAAGCGTATGAACGAATAGAAAATTCAAAATTAGAAGAATTAATCGTAACCGATTCTATTCCATTACGCCAAGAATCAAGCAAAATCAAAGTAGTAAGCTGTGCACATTTATTTGCAGATGTAATGCAAAGAGTACAAACAAATACTTCGATTAGCTCAAAGTTTTTAATGTAATTAAATATTAATATAAACACAAAGAATGAAATCAATTACAATCAACGGATCTCAAAGAGAAAGCGTAGGTAAAGTATCAACTAAAGCCTTACGTAATGCTGGAAAGGTTCCTTGCGTATTATACGGAGGAGACAATCCATTACACTTTTCAGCAGAAGAATTATCATTTTCTAAATTAGTGTATACTCCAAATGCGCACACAGTTGTGATTGCATTGGAAGACGGTTCTACACACAACGCTATTTTACAGGATATTCAATTTCACCCTGTAAATGACAAAATTTTACACATTGACTTCTATCGTTTATTCGAAGACAAAGAAGTAACAATGAACATTCCAATAAATGTTGTTGGAAATGCTCCTGGTGTATTAGATGGTGGAGTTTTACGTTTAAACAAGCGTAAACTTAGAGTAAAAGCATTGCCTGCAAATTTACCTGATTCTATTGATGCAGATGTATCTGAATTAAAAATTGGAAACAAATTATATGTTACTGCCTTAACAAATGATAACTTCAAGTTATTACATGCAGACAACACTGTAGTTTGTCAAGTAAGAATCTCGCGTGCTGCAATGAAAGCTGCGCAAGATGCTGCAAAAGAAGGAACAGAAGAAGGAGCAGAAGCTTAAAAATATTTGATTTTCTGATCTATAAAAAGCATTCCATATCGGAATGCTTTTTTATTTTAGTGAAACAATTTTGAGAAATCTGTAAGTTCAACTAATCCTGCTAAAAAGCAAGATCTCAACACTTATAGTATTTTTTATGACTCAAACTTGTCTTAAGATTCAATAGGTTTTATTTTTACATAAAAATTTCATAAAATAGTATGCTTCAATTTTTCAGAAAACTATTTGGTACGTCTCAATCAAAAGCATCATTAAACATAGAAGAAACAGATCCTATGAAAAAATTTCTCATTGTAGGCTTAGGAAATATTGGGAGTGAATATGCAAATACTCGCCACAATATCGGATTTAAAGTATTAGATTTTTTCGCCAAGAAAGAAGAACTGACTTTTAAAACAGATAAATTAGGCGATGTAACAAGCTATAAATTTAAAGGAAGAACGTTTATCCTCTTAAAACCTAGTAC
>NZ_JBGCDL010000304.1:0-5054 GCF_045105435.1 Kordia sp.
AGGTTTGAAAAATTAGCAAACTCATTTGTGTACAATCCGCTTGTCGCAGAAGTAACTAAAACGGCAAAAGTACAGTTGGCAACACCATCTGGAATGACCAAATTGGCAATTCCCACAAAATCATCATTTGTTAAGCCAACAAAATCGGCTGTAGCGTCATTACTTTGTTCCCAATACGGATCGTCTGCTAAGACAATTCCCGCAGGTAAATTATCGGTAAAAGAAATTCCTGACTGCGCAATATTTCCAGGAACGTTTTCAATGGTAAACGTTAGCAAAGATGTTTCTGTCGCTGTAATTTCGTCTGGAGTAAATGTTTTTGTGACGCTTGGCGATA
The DNA here is from genome assembly GCF_045105435.1 of Kordia sp. Lineage (GTDB taxonomy): Bacteria > Bacteroidota > Bacteroidia > Flavobacteriales > Flavobacteriaceae > Kordia. The sequence continues at coordinate 338 of NZ_JBGCDL010000304.1, forward strand.
GTACTTGTACACTCGAAATAGAAATATTGGTGCTTGGTTCGGACTCTGTATTGTTTGCAGGATCGGGTTGTACTTCGGCAATGTTTGTAAATGAGCCTCCAAAATTGGGTGCTGTAACCGGAATTATGATTTGTATTGTTGCATCAGGATCTAGTAATGGAATAACTCCTAAAACTTCATTCGTAGTATTATCAACAGTAAACGTAGCTATACACGTAGCATTTCCGCTTGTTACAGTACAAGTTGGTGTGCCTGTAATGGTAAAAGCAGGATTTACCGTTGTTGTAAATATAGCATCAGTTGCGGTAGAACTTGTAAAACTATTGGTAATGTCAACAATCCAATTAAAATTTGAATTTACAGCAACTGTAGCTTGCGATGGAAAAGTTTGAATAATTAAATCGACACAAGAAGTTAAATACGTGATCTCGAAAGTTTGAAAACTCGTATCTAAGCTAAGGATTGTTGCCGAAGCGGCATTGGTTACAGGAACAACAGCATTTGAACATTGCGGATTCCAATTGACAACTACTTCAAAAGTAATTGAACTTTGTGCGGCAAGCATCCAGTTTTCAGCTGCTGTAATTTCCCAAAAAACCTCAGTTTGCGTTGTTAACGGAACGCCTATATTGGCATTTGGTATCGGAATACAATCGGCCGTTCCTGTAGTTCCTATACAGGTTACAGATTGTAATATTCCGGTGGCAACCGTATTACCGCCATAAAAATCGACCAAACTCAGTGGAACTTCATTTGTATTGTCATTTGTAACCGTGATATGATAGGTAATATCGCCCCATTGTACTGGATTATCCTCCGAACTTCCCAATGGCAAAGCAGGACTTACTTGCGTTTTTATAATACTTACACTATCAGGAAGAATACAATCATCTGTTCCCATAGATTGTGGTAATTGTATCGTATTGAACTCATTATTGTCGCCAGGCGCACAATCTACATGATCCAACATATTTACCGTTGTTCTAAAAGGCGAATCGATGATAGTATCTGTTGGACAATTAGGTTCTATATATTGCACTACAGTTTCTATGATAATTGTTGCTCCCGCAGGAATCGGAAAATCTTCTACCTGCCAAAATTGTTCATCAATATCAAAATTAATATCCGCACAAGTAACGCCACCAGTTGCACTCACACAGGTTATAGAAACAAACTGCCAAGAGATTCCTAAATTTTGTAAAAAAAACTGAATGCTGGTATCTAACGGTCCATTATTAGTCAATGTGGTTTGATAGGTTACCTGCTGATTCCAATCAGTAATTGGTGGTCCTGGAGCTGGATCTATTTGTTGCGTTGCAATAGAAACATCGGTACACGGACATATAGTTGAGTCTACTAAATCTGTGATTTCTATGTTTGATTGATCGGAAGCTGTATTAGGTTCTGCAAGTGCAATTTCGGCAAAACTCTGAATAATTATCAATTCTGATTCAAGTCCACAATCGCCATCAATATATTCAAAAACAGCACTAAATTTCAAACTCGATTGCGAAGGAAAAATAATTTCTTGTCCATAGGAATATATCGTAGTTATTGGTGATAACGTCACTGGATTTCCTGGAAGCGCACCAAAATCTGTTGGGCAAACCACACCATTTGTACTTTCTATACATTCTAATGATAGCAATCGGAGTTCTGTAGTACCATTTACGGAATTTGAAGCCAAACCGTGTAGCAATTGAAAATCATCAATTGGATACTGCGTAGTTCCGTTATTAGTGATAGTAAATTCGTAGGTAACTTGATCGCCCCATGCAGAAATTCCTGTTCCCGAAGTTGGGTTTACTTGTTGGTAAGTAACCGTAAAATCTAACGGTACATACGTCACATCCATAGAAATGATAGAAGTATTACCACTAGGCGATGTATCAGTTGTTCCCACAGGTGGCGTTACCGTAGCTGTTGTCGAAATTCCTCCTGAAAATTTGGGCGCTCTTACTAAAATTCGGATTTGTACACTGGAAGCTGTGGGCAAGTTGGGAAGCTCCGCAGTAGCAGTATTGGTATTTCCATCATATACAAAATTAATAGCATCAGCTGCACCACCAACTGCATTGAGACTTTCAAATGTTAACGCTGCAACATTTGGCGCAAATTCTTGTGTAAATGTAGCGTTACTAACATCGTTTCCAGAGTTACTTATGGTGGTAACATAGTAGAATTCTTCAAAAAGCACTACATTAGAAATTGGCGTTCCGCTAAGGTCAGTAGCTTCAATACTGGCAGATAAGTCTGTGGTTTGAGTCCATCCAACATAAAAACTGAACAAGCAAAAAACGGTTACGTATAGTTGTTTCATATTATTATAATGATGGGGGAAATCCAAAAAGGTTGCGTATATATAACAATTAAACCGGAGGAATTACGACATTTTATGTTGTAATAGTTATTTTTGAATCGAAATGTAACGGAAATTCCAATCGCAAAAAATCGTATTGATGAAACTTTATATTGTGCCAACACCTATCGGAAATTTACAAGATATGACTTTTAGAGCTATTGAAGTTTTAAAAAGTGTCGATATTATTTTGGCAGAAGATACACGCACGAGCGGAAAACTGTTGAAACATTTTGAAATTAGTACACACATGCAAAGTCACCACATGCACAACGAGCATAAAACGACTGAAGCTTTGATACAACGCATGAAAGCTGGTGAAACTTTTGCTTTAATTAGCGATGCTGGAACACCTGCAATTTCTGATCCTGGGTTTTTATTAACACGCGCCTGTATTGCCAATAATATTCCTGTGGAATGTTTGCCTGGCGCAACCGCTTTTGTACCTGCATTGGTAAATAGTGGTTTGCCAAACGATAAATTTGTATTTGAAGGGTTTTTGCCCGTAAAAAAAGGAAGGCAAACGCGTTTTAAGCTGTTGGCTGAAGAAACACGTACGATGATTTTTTACGAATCGCCACACAAACTTGTAAAAACCTTAGGTCATTTCTGTGAATATTTCGGCGAAGACCGACAGGTTTCAGTTTCTCGTGAACTTACTAAACTTTACGAAGAAAACATTCGCGGTACAGCAAAAGAAGTCTTAGCACATTATCAAAACAAACCGCCAAAAGGCGAAATTGTTGTTATTGTTGAAGGGAAAGGGAAATAGGCAGTGAGACTTTGAATAAAATTATTGTATTTGAAAAAACAACATAAAATTTGGCAAAATTATTGGCGACAAATAATGGGAAAACCATTAAATGTTGAGACTGATCCTGATTGTGATTTAGACTTACATTTTGACATTTGGGACTTAGAAAAAGACCTTTTTTTTAAACTATTTGAAAAATTTCCTAAAAGTCAAGAATTAGCAGAGAGAGCATATTTATTGAGATGGGGTGAATTGGGGGAACTAAATAACAAGCTATCAAGTGAAGAAGAACTAATTCAAGAAGCTAAAAAATCAATCCAAAGTATTTACAATCTATTTCCATCTGATGAGCTAAAAAATCCTAAAATTGTTGTGAAATATGGAAATGACAAACTTAGGCTTGAATTACTTAGCAAAGCAGGCTCGATTTCTACTGAAGTAGATGACGAATTATGTGACCTAATAGAAAAAGCGAATGGAGAAAACGGATATAATGCTTATTTTTTCTTGAGCGAACCAATGTATAGACTTTCTTCTTCATATATTCCAAGTAATTGGATTTTATGGACATTAACTGATCGAACCGACATTGACCCTTACACACCATTGTTAAAACTATACTACAATGATTGTGATGTAGCCTTAACAAATGACGGAGTTTTGATTTTTAAACTAAATAATGAAGAATAGATTACGCTTAATACCCTAACAAAACGTAGAAAATGAATCGAATACTATTTATATTATTTTTGGCTTTTAATTTGACTTGTTTTTCACAAACTCAAGCGGAAATGAACAAAACTGCTTATGCAGAATTTAGCAAGGCTGACAAAAAACTAAACGAAGTTTATCAAAAGATTTTAACTGAATATAAATCGGATTCAACCTTTATAAAAAGCTTAAAAAACGCACAACGAATTTGGATTAAATTTCGTGACGCTGAATTAGAAATGAAGTATCCGAATTATAAGGAACCTCATTATTATGGTTCTTCTCATCCAATGTGTAGCGCATTTTATTTAAAAAAATTGACTGAAGAAAGAACTGAAAAATTAATGGTTTGGTTAAATGGAATTAAAGAAGGTGATATGTGTTCAGGTTCAGTTAAAATGAATTAAAGACCTAATTCAATTTGAAAATTAGTGACAAAAATATATCTCAATAAACAGATTGCCACGTCATGCTTCCTCGCAAAGACGTTTCACATTTCAACTCTGCTCAATGTTCACACGCTAGTGCGAGTTCTCAAACTTGTGCCGACAAAAAAGCTGAAAAATTCGTGAATTCGTGGTAAAAAGTATCACACAGCAATAAGAAACAATTTAAAATTCAACATTTAGCATTTAAAATAAAAAAGTCTAAAAGCGTTTACACTGAGCTTGTCGAAGTGAAGCGATCTAGTATCTAATAGCCACAGCGGTCTAACAGCGAAGCGAATCTAAAAAACAGTATACAAAGTCGTTACAATCACACCTTTTCCATTTTTTGGTACAATCGATAGTAATTGTTTTGCTGCTTTCACTTTAAAATAAAACGGAGAAACCAATACGTCTATTCCACTTTGTTTTTTAAGTCGAATGCCTTGACCTGAAATGATATCTTTA
>NZ_JBGCDL010000305.1:0-14159 GCF_045105435.1 Kordia sp.
ATTAAACCCAGTATTAAAGAAACTCATGCACGGTGTAAAATAACCTGCAAAAACATAAAATTAAAAAAAGCGTTTTCTTTTGAGAACGCTTTTTTTTAACTTGTATTCGTAAACTAGGCACAGAGTTTGCAACTGAAACCATATAAAAGACAAACAGATGAAGAAAGTTATCCTACTAATAAGTGTACTTTTAGTAAGTATCACAACGATGAAAGCGCAGAAAATCAATTGGGTTACCATAGAAGAAGCACAAGAGTTGATGAAAAAAGAACCGCGAAAAGTCATTATGGATGTATACACAACTTGGTGTGGACCGTGTAAAATGTTAGACAAAAACACCTTTGGAAACCCTGATGTAGCCAAATATATCAATGAAAACTATTACGCAATCAAATTCAATGCGGAAGGCGATTCAAGTGTGAGTTTTGAAGGAAACACATTCACAAATCCAAATTACGATCCTGCAAAGAAAAAGCGTAGAAATGCACAACATCAATTTGCAAGATACTTGAGCGTTCGTGCGTATCCAACAATGGTATTCTTTGATGAAGATTTCAAACTCATTGCGCCAATTTCAGGCTACTTATTGCCAAAACAAATTGAAATCTATCTAAAACTTTTCAAAACAGATAAATACAAAGTAGTAAAATCAAAAGAAGACTGGGAAAAATACCAAAAAGAGTTTGTGAACGAGTTTAAAAGCTAATCACAACTACTCTAAAATAATAGAAAAGAATCCTTTTTCACCAGTATAGTGAAAAGGGATTTTTTGTTTTTCGGCAGCAGCTTTCCAACGTTGTACATAACTTCTATAATTACTACCATCTGCAATAATATAATTGGGTTGCAACTTGGCAATCATTCGATTCAAATTTATTTTGGGCGAATTACTCAACAAAACATACGCAGGTTGTAATTGCGGAATTTCATACATACCCAAACTATCAATTCGCAACAAATACGAATCATTTACAGCGTATACATTTTGCAAACGATCATGTGCAACGTTTTCTATAAAATCTTTCTGTTGTAGCGTTTTCAGTGTATAATTTTTCGCTGTGGCGGAACTGTCTAAATTATGAAGCAACTGTAAATTTGTTCCTTCTTGCTTCGCTAAAATAGTCGCTTTCGTTTGATGAAAAATGGCAAAAGAATTCGCTTTAGGAAAATGTTGAAAACGATCCAAAAACCACAATCCTTGGCAAACTAAAATACTACACAACGCTATTTTTAATAATTTCCCTTTCGGGAGATGGATATATTGAGCAAACGCAATCAGTACCATATAACAACCAATCATTTGTAAAAAACGCATCGGAATATTTGTCAAAACAAACTGTTCGTGCGAAGCAATCCAAGAAACAAAAACGTTCATTTGCTGAATGATGAAACTATACATCGTGCTCAAAAACTCTGGCAACATTTGAAAATAAGCGAGCACAATCACTAAAACTCCAAACGCTAAAATAATTCCTAGCAACGGTACAATTGTCAAATTCGCCACAAAAAACAATCCAGGGAACTGATGAAAATAATACAAACTCAATGGCAAAACACCTAACTGAGCCGACAAGCTAACGGTAAGTAATCCCCAAAATGATTTTCCTAAAAACGATTTCGGATTCCAAAGTTTCTTCCACAAAGGTTGCAGAACAACAATCGCAAAAACGGCTGCATAACTCAACTGAAAACCAATATCAAACAAAAAATGCGGTTTGCAAAGTAACAGGAAAAACATGGAAACGGTCAGTACTTGTAAGGTATTCGTTTGTCTTCTAAAATGTGTTGCAATCACAATGGCAGTAAACATCGTTACCGCACGAACAACAGAAGCAGACAGCCCTGAAATAAATGCAAAACTCCACATAATGCTCAAGATTAAAAATAGTTTCAAAGAATTACCGTATTTAAAACGACCAAGTGGATTCAACAAAAACTGTAACAAAAACAACAAAATTCCAACATGCAATCCTGAAATTGCTAAAATATGAATGGCGCCTGCGTTGGCATAATTGGTTTGTAAGGTTTTAGAAATCTGTCGGCGTTGTCCAAGCAATAAGGCTTCAATTACTGCCAATTCATCTGCTTTAAAATTTGCTTTTAGCAATCGTTTGTGAATGGTATTCCGAAGTGTAGCTGCATATCCATACAAGGTTTTTGGAGTATTTTCAGCAAGTAAAAACTCATCAGTTTTCAAATACAATTGCGCATACATATAACGATCGTTCAAATATGCTCTATAATCAAATGATGTCGGATTCAAAGCTGCTTTAATCGTTTTTAGTGATTTTTTAGTATACAAAACCGCATCTACAGGAAGTGAAGTTGACAAACTATCTTTCTGTACATGTACTAAAATTTTTCCAGACGCTACGGTATCATTCACGCGTAACACTTCTGCAACATAGCGATCATAATATGAATTCGACTTTAAAACTTCATGAATGCGAAACTGTACATGTTCAATCGTATGCTGTTTACTATAATGTGAAGCATGGTTTTTCTCTTCATGGAAACTTTCAATCGCAACACCCAAACTTACAGTCGTTATCAAAGCGATCAATCCGAAACCGATAGTTTGTATAAATTGCTTTCGGGCAATCCAATAAAAAATAAAAAGTACAAGAAACAATCCGCCAAAAATAAGGCAACTCAGCTCCCAAGAAATTCGACAATAATATCCAATGAGAATTCCTAAAATTAAAGAAAAAGTAAGTTTTGTAATGGTAAAATTAAGCCACTTCATTATAGTTGCATCTTTAAAAACAGTTTCAAAGTAGTCAAAAAACACACCTGAATCTTTAAATAAATGTGTAAGCGTTGTATTTTAAATGTGAGCGTTGTTAAAACTGTGAAAATAGACGTTGAGTTGATTCAATCCGAAAATAATCTGAAAATAAATTTACCAAATTAACACAGAGATTGTATATAAAATACTACATTTATAACTCATAACCAACCAATTACCATGAAAGCAAAACTACACTACGCTATAATTTTATGTTTAGCGTTTACTACCATAGGATTTTCGCAAGTAGATTTGGGAGACGATATTACTGCCTGTCAAGGCGAAAGTTTTGTCTTGGACGCAAGTACAACAGATGCAACTGCGTATCAATGGGCGAAAGACGGACAAATACTTGTTGGCGAAACAAACGCGACTTTATTGGTGACAACAAGTGGTGTGTATGAAGCAACGGTACTAATTAATGGAACACCTGCATCAGATATGATTTTGGTAAGCTTTAATCCATTGCCTAGTATTGGAAACATATCAAATTTCTTCATTCAAGGAACAGACGAAAGTGGTATTGCAACTTTTGATTTGACGTCCAAAATACCAGAAATTACGAATGGAAGTCCAGATTTAGTAGTTACTTTTTATGAGTCTGCTACAGATGCACAAGCAAATACAAATGCCATTGCAAATCCTACGAGCTATCAAAATATGGTCAATTTGCAAAACATATACATACGTGTGCAAAATGCCAATACAGGTTGTAGTAGTGTTAGTGGTTTTGTATTAGAAGTCATCAGTCAGTCAATAATATATTGCAATACAGATCCTGGAATCACCACATTTTGTTATGGAAATAATGATTCAACACAGTTCGTAATCAGTAATGCTGACGGTTTTCCTGTAACGTTAGAATTCTTAGCTGGTGAAGTAGAAAATAACTGGGATGAATTACTTGTATATGATGGAGGCGACAATACAGCGGCCTTAATTTATGCAGGTTATGGAAATAATGGCGATCTCACGGGATTAGTAATTGAATCTTCAGGAGGTGAACTTACCATACAAATTACCTCAGATGGCTCTATTTCTTGCGCAACAAATTCATTTGAACCATGGCAATTTACAGCTTCTTGTGGTGGCAACTCCGCAGGTATTATTAGTGTAAATAGTTTTTTAGATGAAAACAATAACGGCGTATTTGATGATGGAGAAGCTCCATTTACTTTCGGAAACGTAGCTTATGAACTAAACGATACTGGAGAAATAACCATGGGTGAAGCCAACGGAACCTATTTTATAGTGAGTGATGACGCTAGTAATTCGTATGATATAAGTTTTTCTTTATTTGAAGGATATGAGAGTTGTTATGCTATTACAACAGCAAGTATTGATGATGTAAGTGTTGCTATTGGTGAGTCGGTTTCAGTTTATTTTCCGATCACAGAACTACAACCTTGCGAAGATGTCGAAGTCGTTTTAATAAATCCTTTTGCGCCACCGCGACCTGGTTTTGCACATAACAATTTACTGTACATAAACAACTTGTCACTAGCAACAATTTCTTCGGGAACTGTGGAAGTGGTTATTGATGATTTACTAGTTTTCAATGGCGTTACAGATGTAAACCCTAACTATACAGTGACAAATACAGCTACAGGATTTACGATTGATTTTGTGAATTTAGAACCGTTTGCAAGTGAAGAAATTACAATAAATTTATTCTGCCCTGTAAGTGTTTCTTTGGATGAAATTGTCACAAATACAGCGACTTACACAACAGATGCCAACGATTTAATAGCCGAAAATAACAATTCGATAGTACAAGAAGTAGTCGTGAATTCTTGGGATCCGAATGATATTAGAGAATCGTACGGTCCAGAAATAATCCATGAAGATTTTACTTCGGAAGATTATCTATATTATACGATCCGATTCCAAAATTTAGGAACGGCAGAAGCCATCAATGTGCGAATTGAAGAAACGTTAAACACTCAGCTTGACGAAACCACGTTTCAAATGCTGAATTCGAGTCATGCATATCAAGTACGCCGTACAAATGATGAATTGGTTTGGAATTTTGATGACATCAATCTGCCAGCAGAAATGTTTGATGCGCCAGGAAGTAATGGTTTTGTGTACTTTAAAATAAAACCAAAAACGGGGTATGCAGTTGGTGACATCATTCCTGCGGTTGCGGGGATTTATTTTGATTTTAACGCGCCTGTAATAACAAATACCTTTCAATCGGAATTTGTAGCGCCACTTTCCGTGGATGAATTCGCAGGTGTAAACATAAAAGCGTATCCAAATCCTGTAAACGATATTTTATACATTACACTAGACAAAAGTGAACAGATCAATCTACAATTGACAGACATACACGGAAAACAAATACTAAGTAAAATAGCGACAAGCAATCAAATAGAACTGAATGTTGCTAGTCTAAAAAGTGGAATTTATTTCTTAAAACTAAATGCAGAAACAGCGCAACTGACTAAGAAAATCATTGTGAATTAGATTTAATAGTTTAGATGTTTAGAGTGCGGTTATCATTTTACTCAAAGGTTTTGGTGTCTTATGTACGAAACGTCACTTCGAGTAAAATCTTAAAAAGATTTTGTATCGAGAAGTACTCAGAAAATTGTAGTTTCTAACAAGATCCAAATTGACAGATCAACAAATAAACAAATTAACAACCAATCAAAGAACTCTACGCGCTTCCGTAAAAGCATTTTTCCAATAACGTTCGTTCAATGAAGAAACAATGACACCTTTTGAAGTGCTAGAATGAATAAACTTAATAACGCCACTTTTGTGGGAAACGACTAAGCCAACATGGTTGATGCGTTTACGATTCTTATTCGTCTGAAAAAACAATAAATCTCCTTTTTGTACTGCATTCAATTTAACACGTTTTCCTTTGGTCGCTTGTTGGTATGAAACTCTCGGAAGTTGTACTTTATTTTCGCCAAAAGCAATATATGTCAATCCAGAACAATCCATTCCTTTGCGAGTGGTACCACCAAACTTATAACGTGTTCCTTTGTACGCCATTGCCGTTTTAATAATAGCAGAAGCTTTAGAGGAAGTACTTTTAGTTGTCTTTGAAGTCTTTTTCGTTTTGGTAGTTTTTTTTACGACTTTGGTCGATTTAGACGTTTTTCGTGAAGAAGTGGTTTTTCGGGAAGAACCACAAGAAACTACAAAAATAGCAAGGGAAAGTAATAGGAGTTTGCGAATCATACAATATGCGTTTCCGCTAAAGTAACAAAATCTGATTATTTAGAATACAAAAATGATTCAAAATTGAACTAGATAAAACCAGTTAACTCATTGAAAACGTTAATTCACTAATTTTGAATTTCTTTATAACTATATAAACAATAAATTTGAGAATAAATCGAAACTAAATGAAAAAAAGGAACCTATTATTATTGGCTTTACTTCTAAATTTTACTTTTAGTATTTCTCAAACCAAAACTGAAATAGACTCATTATTAAATGAAATTACTAAAACAGAAAATTCTAAAGAAATAATAGACAATGTAGATGCTAAGAGAATAATAGCTCATGGAGAAAACTCTTTGATGATACTTGCCGAATTTTTTGTAGATACAACTTTGACTAAAGTTAAATCAGAATGTAACGATCGATATTTAACTAAAGGAGAAATCGCAATTATATTAGCAGATAGAATTGAAAGAATGCCATATTTTACTGTTACGAGAATTCGAAATTGCACATTGACATTTTGTAAAAATAATACCAACTTGATAGAGTATTATTTTAGTTCAAATAATTATCTAAACAACAAAGTGTTTCGAGATAGATATGTAGAATGGTTATATAGTAAAGACAGATTGAAAGAAGTTAAAGGTAAAGCACGACGAGAACGAAAAAGGCTATTGAAAGAATGGAAGGCTACTTTTCAATAGCACCACAAATCAACTTTGCAGCATTTGCACTCGCACCTTTGCCACCTAACTTCTGTTCCAGTTCGTAATAATCTTCAAAAAGTTGTGTGCGTCCGTTTTCGTCTAAAATTTTGGTCAACTCTTCTTTTACATTTTTGGTAGTGAAGTCATGCTGAATCAATTCTTTCACAACTTCTCTGTCCATAATCAAATTCACCAAAGAAATATAATCGAGCGTAATAATGCGTTTTGCAATTTGATACGAAATAGTATTTGCCTTATAACACACTACTTGCGGCACTTTGTACAAAGCAGTTTCTAAAGTTGCTGTTCCCGAAGTGACCAAAGCTGCGGTAGCAACACTCAACAAATCGTATGTTTTATTAGCTATAAACTGAACGTTTTTATCGTGAATAAACTGATCGTAAAACGATTTTTCTTGACTTGGCGCGCCAGCAATTACAAATTGATACTCCGAAAAATCATCCACCACAGAAAGCATTACAGAAAGCATTTTGGTAATTTCCTGTTTCCTACTTCCGGGAAGCAATGCAATAATTGGTCGGTTGTCTAACTGATGTTCCTTTCGGAATTTTGCACCATCTACAGGTTTTCTATCAGCAATCGCATCTAACAACGGATGTCCTACAAAATGTACGTCGTAGTTATACTTTTTATAAAAATCTTTCTCAAACGGAAGAATCACCAACATTTGATCAATATCGTGTTTAATCTTTTCAACTCTACTGGCTCTACTTGCCCAAACCTGTGGAGAAATATAATAATTGGTACGGAAACCTTCAGCTTTCGCCCATTTTGCTACGCGCAGATTAAATCCGGAATTATCAATAAAAATCACAACATCGGGTTTAAATTCGGCAATATCTTTCTTGCAAAAAGAGATCAAGCCTAAAATCTTACGCAGATTCATAATAATTTCAATGAATCCCATAAAAGCACGTTCCTTATAATGCATGACTAAAGTACCGCCAACTTCCTGCATCAAATCGCCGCCCCAAAACCGAATATCGGCTGTAGGATCTTCCTTTACAATAGCTTTCATCAAATTAGAACCATGTAAATCTCCTGACGCTTCTCCTGCAACAATGTAGTACTTCATGTCTTTAATTATGCGAACAATTTATGAATAAGCACGGCAACAGCGATCAAAATAGTAATGACCAATACACCTTTTGCGCTTTCTTCTTTATTATATCGTAAAAATCCAAAAAAGGCAACAAAATTTAAGGCAGCTCCATATACAACTACCGAACTAATTTCACTGCTGTCGGTAGCAAACGTCCAAACGGCATCAAGCGAAGCATTCCGTTGATACGCTACATAAAACAAATATAAAAATGTTCCGAGAGCTGTAGTACAAAGCCCAACAATGGCTCCTAAAATAACCTGTTTATTATTTTTCATTGAATCCTAAGCTATTAAGTTTTTGTATTGCGTGATGTGCTGTTAAATCAAACTGAACAGGTACCATAGAAACAAATCCGTTTGCCAATGCCCATTCGTCTGTGTCTTCTCCTTTGTCTTGACTTACAAAGTTTCCTGCAAGCCAGTAATATTGTTTTCCATGCGGATTGGTACGTTTGTCAAAATCTTCAACCCAACGTGCTTTGGCTTGTCTGCAAACACGAATTCCTTTGATATCTTTCTCTTTCAAATTCGGAATATTCACATTCAGTACCACACCTTCTGGCAATCCGTTTTCCAATATTTTTTGTGTAATTTCCTTTACGTACTTCTTAGTTACATCAAAATTAGCTTCCCAATCAGTATCCAAAAAAGAAAAACCAATAGCAGGAATTCCTTCAACGCCAGCTTCAACAGCAGCACTCATAGTTCCTGAGTAAATAACGTTGATGGAAGAGTTTGATCCGTGATTAATTCCAGAAATACAAATAGCTGGTTTCTTGTTTAAAATTTCGTTCACTGCTAGTTTTACACAATCTACAGGCGTTCCTGAACTAGAATATTCAATTTGCGGTCCGTCATCAATTGTAATCGCATTGCAATAAATTGTAGAATTTACCGTAATCGCATGTCCCATTCCGCTTTGCGGACTATCAGGAGCCACTACAATAACATCGCCCAATTCATTCATAACTTCAATAAGTGCGCGCAATCCAGGAGCAGTAATGCCATCGTCGTTGGTTACTAAAATTAAAGGTTTTTCATCCATAAAAAAAGTACTTCATTTTAAGTTGCTAAAGTACACAATTTACCGTTTACTTGCATACGGAAATAGCTTTAACAAAAAATTAGTAAGATTGTTAAAAAACGCCATAATTTTTTCTTTATTTTAGTAAAAAATTAAAGTTATTGACATAATTTCATTTATGGTATGGAAATTGAAACCCAGTAACTTGCTGATTTATGAGAATGAAAAAATATAAATGTTTGAAAATAAGAGCTTTTATGAGAAGGAATAAAATATATTTAGTGGTGCTATTAGTTTTTGCAATGGTATCCTGCGGATTCGCAAAAAAATCTTTTGACGATCCAGAAAAAGACAAAACATTAGTAGATCTAATATCTTATGTATTAGGTAGATGGCACTTTGATCCTCAAGATATTAATGATGACTTTTCTGAAAATGTATACGATGATTTTATCAGTGGAGTAGATCCGATGAAGCGCTACTTTTTAGCTTCTGATATTGAGGAGTTCAGTAAATACAAAGATAAAATTGACGACGAAATCAAAAAGCCTGGAGTACAATTCTTTAGTTTAGTACACGAACGCTTAATGAAACGAATGGCGGAATCGAAAACGTTTCAAGAAGAATTATTAGAAAATCCGTTCGATTTTACAAAAAATGAAACAATCGATAGAGATTATGATAAAATAAATTTTGCAAAAGATATCAATGCATTAAAAGAACGTTGGAGAAAAGAATTGAAATTCTCTGCACTTGCAAACTACGATATCAAATTAGAAGTAGAAAAAAATCAAAAAGAAGAAGATGCTTCTTATGCAATTAAAGACTTCACTGCTTTAGAAAAAGAAGCGCGTGAATCTACAGGAAAAACGTATGCTGAGTTTTTTGACTTAATGAACGATTTGGAACGTAAAGATTGGTTTAGTATCTATATCAACGCGATTGTTGAAGAATTTGACCCGCACACTTCTTATTTAGCGCCACAAGACAAAGATCGTTTCGATATGAATATGTCTGGAACCTTAGAAGGAATTGGTGCGCGTTTGCAAAAACGTACAGAAGGAGCAAAAATATTTGAAGTAATTTCTGGTGGACCTGCCTGGAGAAGCAAAAAAGTAGAAGCTGGAGATATTATTCTGAAAGTAGCACAAGAAGGTGAAGAGCCAGTTGATATTGTGGGAATGCGTTTGGATGATGCTGTAAAACTCATCAAAGGACCAAAAGGGACAAAAGTAACTTTAACAATGAAAAAAGTAGATGGTTCTATTGATATCATTACCATCAAAAGAGATTTAGTAGAAATTGAAGAAACGTATGCAAAATCGGCTGTAGTGAAAAAAGGACAGCGTACATTCGGAATCATCAATCTGCCAAAATTCTATGTAAACTTTGAAGATTACAACAAACGAAATGCTGCGAGTGACGTTAAAAAAGAAATTGAGCGTTTAAAAGAGCAAGGCATGGAAGGTTTAGTATTAGATCTTAGAAATAATGGTGGAGGATCGTTGAAAACTGTTGTAGATATGGCAGGATTCTTCATAAAAGATGGACCAATTGTACAAGTAAAAAGCTCGGTAGACGGAAAAGAAGTATTAAAAGATGAAGACAGTCGCATTCAATGGGATGGACCGTTAGTAATTTTAGTAAATGAACTTTCGGCATCAGCTTCAGAAATTCTAGCAGCAGCATTACAAGATTATAAAAGAGCCATTGTCATCGGAAGTAAACAAACCTACGGAAAAGGAACAGTGCAAAACATTGTGGATTTAAATAGATTTGTTCAAGGTGGCGATGGAAATGTAGGTGCATTAAAATTAACAACGCAAAAATTTTACAGAATCAATGGCGGATCTACACAATTAGAAGGTGTAAAAAGTGATGTCGTTGTCGTTGATAGATATAGTTTTATTGATGTGGGCGAAAAAGATCAGGAAAATCCATTACCTTGGGATCAAATTGATCCTGCATCATACAATCCTTGGGATGGATACATCGATTACGAAAAAACCATTGCAAAGAGTAAATCACGTATGGCAGACAATGCGCAGTTGAAACTGATTGAAGAAAATGCAAAGTGGATTAAAAAACGTCGTGATGATAATGTGTATCCGTTAAATTATGCGGAATACAAAAAAGAAGCAGATGCAGACGAAGAATATGCAAAACGCTTCAAAGCAATCTCTGATTACGATACAAACTTAGTATTTACGTCATTGCCGTATGAAGAATTATTGATGAAAAAAGATTCTACATTGCAAGGAAAAAGACAAGCTTGGCACGAAGATTTAGGCAAAGATGTTTACGTAGAAGAAGCGATTAACGTATTAGGAGACATTCAAATCAACAACATAAAAAAGAAGAAAAGATCCGTTGTAAAAGGATAATCTAAAAGAAATAAATGAGTAAAAACTCAAATTCACTAACAAAATTAGCGCTCCAGAAATTCAAAAAGAATTTTTGGGGCGTTTTGAGTTTTAGCTTTATTGTACTTTGTGCGTTCATTGTAGTTTTTGCATATCTGTTCACGCCAGATGATACAAAAAATGCAAACCAAATGCATTTGTCAATTCACTCCAAAAAACCTGGTTTCTCAGTGCAAATGTTAACAATTCCTTCCACAGAAAAAAAAGAAGAAAGTTTTTTAAGTACACTTTTTTTTGGGAAAGAAAACACCGCGACCGAAATTCCAATTGCTAACTACCGCATAAAAAACAATCAATTATTCATTACCGAATATACAGATGATGCCGTTGCAGGAATAGAAAAAGAAATTCCACTCAATTCCTTTCCAACGTTAACGGAAGCGAGTAAAATTCCAACAGAATTCATGCAACAAAAAACATTTTACTTCGGAACCGATAAATACGGGAGAGACGTTTTGAGTAGAATGCTCATCGGAATGCGAATTTCCTTTACTATAGGATTTGTCGCCGTATTTATTTCCTTACTAATCGGAATTTCATTAGGCGCATTGGCAGGTTATTTTGAAGGAAAAGCAGATGCAATTATCATGTGGATTATCAACGTAACTTGGTCAATTCCTACCTTATTATTAGTGATTGCAATTACGCTTACGCTAGGAAAAGGTTTTTGGCAAGTATTTGTTGCGGTCGGACTTACCATGTGGGTTGAGGTGGCAAGAATTGTGCGTGGACAAGTATTAAGTGCAAAACGGATGCAATACGTTACAGCAGCACGCGCGCTAGGTTACAACGATTTCAGAATTATTGTAAAACATATTTTGCCAAACATTATGGCGCCTGTTATTGTAATTTCGGCAGCAAACTTTGCAGCAGCTATTTTAATAGAAAGCGGACTCAGTTTCTTAGGAATTGGAGCGCAACCGCCAATGCCAAGTTGGGGCGCAATGATAAAAGATCATTACAGTTATATCATTCTAGGAAAACCGTATTTAGCAATTATTCCAGGACTTGCTATTATGAGTTTGGTAATGGCATTTATGTTGATTGGAAATGCTCTGCGTGATGCTTTGGATGTAAAAAATTAAATAAAAAAAATATGAGTAAATACTTTTCATTTCTTCTTGTTTTTGTATTTGTTATGAATTCTTGTTTAGCTCAAAACAAAGAAGACGAACTAGTCCGAAAGAGTTTCGAAAATTACAAATCTGCAATACTAAATGATAAAGGAGAAGAAGCTGTTAAATATGTAGATAGCAGAACTCTAAAATATTATTCTGAAATGCTTGAAAAAACAAAGAGTGCAGATTCGCTAGAACTGAATAACCTGGCTTTGATGGATAAATTAATGGTGCTTTCGATTAGACATCAAACAAGCAAAAAAGAAATACTTTCATTTGATGGAAAAGAGCTTCTAGTATATGCTATAAAAGAAGGAATGGTTGGGAAAAATAGTGTTGCAAATAATTCAATTGGAGACATAAAAATAGACGGGACTTTTGCAAAAGGACAATTAATTGTAAATGGAAGAAAAGTGCCTATTTATATGCATTTTTACAAAGAAGATGATACTTGGAAAATTGACTTAACGTCTATCTTTCCTCCTGTAGCAAATGCATTTAAAAAGGTACAAGAACAAAGTGGATTTGATGCTAATGAATATATACTCTCTCTTCTAGAAATGGTAACAGGAAGAAAACCTGGTAGTGAGATTTGGAAAAAAATAGAATAAACAATATTAAAATAAATGATTTTCAAACTAATTATTTTAGGAATCTTTTTTCTGTGGGGTAAGAGAATTTGGAAAAAGAAAGCTGAACTTACTAGATTTAATTTAGTCTTAAACGTCACACTGTTTTCCTTCATATTCATTTATCTTACCTATCAAACAAGAATGCTTCCAGGTTCAGAGGCAATAAGCAATAGATTGTATGCACAAGAACTTACTGGGAATCAATTTTGGGTGACAGAATCTTTTAAAAACATTTCCGAAAGGGCATTTAACGGTGATGGATATTCAATTTATATATACGATATTAGTGAGGATGTAGCTAATTCTTTTTTAACTCCTTCACCAGACTTTTTTACAAAATTTCCAAAGAGTGATAGAGATGAATGGACAAAAGTTAAATGGCGCAAGAGTCCAATAAAAGAAAGTGAGAATAAAATAGTGGATTTTGCAATATGGAGTAGATCAACACTGGCAGAAAGCAATATGCTTGAAGAAAATAAATTGATTCGAAAGATTCTGGCTGAAAAAGGAAATTACTATGCCTATGCGGTAAATATCGAATCTCGTGGAGTCTTTAATGTAGATTTCTACATCTTGTCTCCAAAAGAAAAAAAACTCATTTGTATAAATCATAATACGTAGCGCAACCGCCAATGCCAAGTTGGGGCGCAATGATAAAAGATCATTACAGTTATATCATTCTTGGAAAACCGTATTTAGCCATCATTCCAGGACTCGCTATTATGAGTTTGGTAATGGCGTTTATGTTGGTTGGAAATGCTTTGCGCGATGCTTTGGATGTGAAGAACTAATATGACAATTTGAAAATGGTATAATTTAAAATTAAAAAGCATTTTTCAAATCAATAACTTAAATATACTAGAAATAAAACCCAAAAATCGCCACATTGAGCGAAGTCGAAATGAAAAGAAATAAAATATATCTTGTTTTAGTATTGCTCATTGGAGCAGCAGTAGCCATTTATGAAAAATACAATGAAGCTCCTAAAGTCACGACTACGAATCCGAAAGTAAAAGTTCACGGAACCAAGAAGCAAACAACAGATAGCAAACCAAAAACCTTAACAAATAACTATTATTTGCCGAGTTCAACAACGGGACAAATTGTACATCATGAAGGATATTCGTTGTCGTACCATGAAGCTTTTGAGCAAGCAGAA
>NZ_JBGCDL010000306.1:0-11986 GCF_045105435.1 Kordia sp.
ATTTCAATACTGTCATTTTCGGCTAATTCATAGCTAAATGCTTGTTTTCGTTGTTGACGAATTCCTTTGTCTAAAAACTTGTGATCTACCCACAAAATTTCTTGATTTTCATCATAATACGTAACCAATAATTGCGGAACCGTAATTTCTTGCAATCCGCTATTGAATATATTTCCGTTAATGGTTTTTTGGTTGATATTTAGATCGCTCAGTACCATATTTTTGTATAAGTCTAAACCAGCAACATTTCCTGCGGCTTGCAAGTTGAATTTCGTTGGTGTATCAGTAAAATCTACAGGCGTAAATTCATCTGGATTGAAGGTTTCTGGAATAGAATCTTGTGTTTTTGACCACGCAATTCCCTCAAAATTAATACGGAATGAGGTTACTTCTTTCGGCATCAATTTATGTTTGATGTGATATTTTGCATTGTACGTTGCCAATTCCACATTTTTGTCATTGTATAATGTTCCTTTTAGCACGACATCGGCTGGCACATTGTCTATGTTTTGCACTTCTCCCAAAATGGCATAATGTCCGTTGTGTTTCACCAATTTTGCCGAAATGATTTCCAAAACAGGTTGTTTTAAAACATCTTCATGATACGTTTGTTCTGTTGTAATACGTCTTCTTCCATGATTGAAATAGGCAGTTTTATTGTTGGAAAATAATTGATCTGGTGGCAAATCGGCTTCTACCATTTCTGCTTGTAAAAACCATTTTCCGTTCTGTTTTATAACTGTTTTATAGTCTGATTTTTCAATTTTTTCCAACGGCGTAATCCATTTTGTGATGACTTTTACTGTTACCAAACTGTCGGTTTCCGTTTTAATTTCGGTTTCTATCGCGTCTAGTTTTGCGTACGAACTTAGCAATCCGTCTGTCGATGAAATTTCTAACATGTATTGTGCAATCGTCAATTTATTTTCTGGATTTATAAAACTGTGTGCTTTTTCAAACTCTTTAAAATCGAGTGCATCATAATAGGCTTTTACTACATTTTCTGGTGAACGTTGCGCATCGTTTTTAATGTAAAATTGATACGTTCCAAATGCTAAAATTCCAATTAGAATGATTGCCCAAATATGACTCACTTTCACAACTTTGCTAGAAAATTTTGCGTAGCTTTTATTGAATTTTAAATATACATCTGAATCATTTCGCTTTCGCTGGATATACCTCAGAAAGATAGGTTGAATGTTGAGTAAAAACGCCAGTATTACGGTCATGAACGGTACAATTCCCCATAGCATTTTTTGCCAGGTTGAAATTTCATCTTTTGCCAAAATGGACGAAAGTGGCGGAACGTTTAGTTTTTCCCAAACCATGATTCCGTTTTCTAATTGTGGTAATCGTTGCCATCCGCAGAAATAGAGAATTGGATCGTAGAATTTATCGTTTGAGAAGATGTATTTTAGATTGTATTTTTCGGGTGTTGTTAAGAATTGTTGCAATGAACCAATTCCGGCAACTCCTTTAAATTTTGAGTTTTCTAACCGTTCTATTGGTCGTGTTGTGAGTTCTGGCAAACGACGTGCCGAATGATAGTTTCCGTCAACAGTTAACGCTTTTGTTTGTGCCGATAACCAAGCCATTTGATCGCCAAAACCTAAAGTAAGGTATCGCCACTGATCATGATCATCTTGATTGAGAAAATTCACGATTGGCAACATGTTTATTTTTTGCGGTTGCGATGGTCTGAAATAACCTAAACTCATTGTAAAAATAGTCATGAAGACAAATAAAACTGCCAATCCGCCACCAATGATTCTGTGATAAATGACACCAAATTTTTCTTGTAGATATGTTTTTAAGTCTGCTTCTGAAAAACGATAGATGAATTCGCCAAAAAGCGGCAATGACATGATGGAAGCCCATAATGTGAATCTGTCTAAAGTTAGGATATTGAAAGCCGTTTCACCCAAAATCATACGTGGAATCGGAGTTGTGCCGCCAGTTCCTAACACAAATAGTAACGTAATTGATAAACCAAAAAATAGATAACGTTTGCTGTAATATCTATAGAAAATGTATGGTAATAGGAAGAGTAGTATTCCCCAAGGAATTAAGAAGAATACCAATCCTGATGATGTTATTTCTAAGAAGTGATCGCGTGAACCATGTGGAATTGGCACTTGCGTGATTGGATTGTTTTTGGAGTTGATCCAATACGGTAAAATACAACCGACAATAACGACCAAAGAACACATTCCGAAACCAACAATGCGTTTAAAGAGTTTCTTAAAGTTTCTCCAGAATACCCAAAAAGTGACTTCTTTACTTGTATTGACTTCTTCGCGCGCAGCGTCCATAATGACCATTCCGATCAACGGAAATATGAAAAAGATCATTCCAAATATTGGTGTCACATGATGTGAAGTTACCGTAACCGCAATCAGCGAAAGCGATGTAAAGAAGTATTTGTATTTGCCAGTTTTTAACCAAAGGTAAATCTCCGGAAGGGCATGCATTAATATTGAAATTCCCACTATACTTGGCAATTGTCCAAAGATGTGCAAGGTTTCTACAAAAGACGACGAGAAAACTGCTAGCATTGCTGCATAACCTGCTACTCTTTTGTTTCCTGTTAGGAGTAACGAGAAACGATAGGTTCCTGTAATGAATAGGATGATGGCGATAATAGCGACTGCGAATAAACCGAATTTTAAACCGCCAATGAACGATAACGCACCAATAGATTGATGTACTAGCGGCGGATAACTCATTACGGAGAATCCTGTGTACCATTTGTAGTTCCAAGGTTCAAACCAACTGTTTGCGTAATGATCGGCAAAGAAAAGGTGAATTAACGCGTCGTACGTAGTTTCTAAAGTGAAAAAGATAGATGTACCATGAAACACAACTCCGAGAAGTAGTGCTAATAGTAATAATTTATTTGTAGTCTCTTTCATGTTTAAAAGTACAGCGTTTTCGATGAAGTAAAGATAAAGTACTGTTTTTTTAATTGGACTGTAGTAAACTTCCGTTCGTCTAAAGAAATTCTCACTTTGGGCATTCTGACGACTTTTTGCGGTGTTTGTCAACTACTTTTGACCTGTAAGTCATTCGGAAAATAACACGAATGCCACTCAAAATAATAATCAAATTAAAATAACATACGATGAAAATTTTAGCTATTGACGACCAAAAATTAGTGTTGATTCCTATAGAAAGCAGATTGGCTGAATTAGGATATGAAGTGTTAACTGAAACAAACGCATTGAAAGGAATGGAATTGTATGATTCTTTTCAGCCTGATTTGGTTATTGTTGATATGAATATGCCAACAGTTTCTGGAATGGAAATCGTAAAACACATCCGTAGAGATAAACAAGACGATACGCCAATTATGATATTATCTGGAAATACCGATGATGAAATGATTACAGAAGGTTTTGATTTGGGTGTGAACGATTACATGAAGAAACCCTTGAGTTTGAATGAAGTTTGTGCTCGTGTAAAACGATTGATTGGTGTACCTCAACATACTACGATTACAAATGCAAATACGGTAATGATTCAGCAAAGATGTGTTGGTGTTGTGATTCCGTGTTATAATGAAGCAGAACGTTTGTTGAGTACTGAGTTTACCGATTTTGTAGATCGTAATTCGGGATATCGTTTGTGTTTTGTGAATGATGGAAGTAAAGATGCAACTTTAGAAGTTTTGCACGATTTGCAGAAAGGTAGAGAAGATTTTATTACAATATATGATTGTGAGCAAAACGGCGGAAAAGCAGAAGCTGTTCGTTTGGGAATGCTACACATGGCAAAACAAGACGATTTGGATTATATCGGATTTTTGGATGCAGATTTGTCTACCGATTTGGCTGATTTTGACGAGTTGGTTTCTACGATTGAAGATTCAGATTTTAAGATTGTGAGCGGCTCAAGAATTAGCAGAATGGGCGCAAATATTACGAAAGAATCGGCGCGTAAAGTAATTAGTATGACAATTAATTTAATTATCAGAACTATTTTATCGATGAATTTTAAAGACACACAATGTGGTGCAAAGATTTTTCATAAAGACGTAATTCATTTGGCATTTGACAAGAAGTTTATCACAAAGTGGTTGTTTGATGTAGAGATTTTTATGCGTATGCGTAGACATTTCGGATTGGATAAAGCAAGAGCAATGATGTGCGAGAAGCCTTTGAAACGTTGGATTCATGCAGATGGTTCTAAGTTATCTATGAAAGATTCTATTAAGATTATTGGTCAATTAGGACAGATTGCTTGGTCGTATAGAAGTAAAAAAAAAGTTTCAACTAATCTCGATTTAGATGTTGCAATCTAAGTTTCTCTTGTCATTCCTGCGTAGGCAGGAATCTATAATGCTTCAAATTGGATTCCGCAATAAATGCGGAATGACAACAAATAAAATTAAAGATATAACAAAATAAGTTCCCCCAGATTCCCCTTGGTTTCCCTAAACCCTAAAATATACCTACATGATGAAGATTGGAATTTTAATAGTATTCCAGAATGATGAAAGCGCAATTGAAGCGCAAAAATTTGCAGCATTGTTTGCAGAAAAAAAGAAGTTAGCTGTTTGTTTTGTAAATAATGGAAGTACAGATAATACACTCGAATTATTGAAAGAGATTCAAGAAGAAGCTAGTATTTCGATTTCAGTTATTGATGTCAAGAAAAGTCGTGGTCATACTACCGCTATGAAGGCTGGTGTTCGGTATTTGACGAGTCAGCACGATTTGCCTTATATTTTGTGTTTGCAACAGTATGCTTCAAACGATTTTTCAATGCTAGAAAAAGTATTTCGTATTATCGAAAAAGAGAAAGGCTTTTTTAAAGGATTGTTTAAAAAAACCAAGCGCATGGTGTATAAGAACGTGTTTTCGTTGCGTGGTGTTTTGGATATGGCTTGTTAGGTGTTTGACTGCTTTGCTTATTGGTTGTTGGGTAGTTTTTGTTATTAAACTATAAATCTTTTTTTAGACTAAAGAAAATATTTATATTTAGTTTATGAATGAAAGCAAACTTATAGAAATTATTACTGGATATTTTAAAGTAAAAATATTTGATAATCACAAGGTTAACTCTATAAAAACTCATTCTAAACTAAAATCTTATAAGATAAATCCGATTGTAGTTAAGTATTTATCTAAAATACTCGAAAATGATTTTTCGCCAATTGGAATAGCAAAAGCATTGTATTACCCTAGAGTGCTAGGAACTTCAATTAACACTTCTTTTGGTACTAGAATCCAAAATATGTTTGTAAAATTAAACCTTGCTGAAGGCTCATTAATAAAAGGAATGGATATTGAGTTTGTAGATAAAATTGATGGTAGAAAAAAATGGTGTCAGTTAAAATCTGGACCTAATACAATCAATTCCGAAGATGTTAAACCATTAATTAGAAAATTTACAACAGTAACCAATTTAGCAAGAACAAACGCAATGAATTTAAATAATTCTGATTTGATTCTTGGTGTTTTATACGGTGAAGAAGATCAGTTAAGTCAACATTATAAAAAAATTGATGAACAATTTCCTGTTATTATTGGAAAAGAATTTTGGCATAGAATTACTGGGTATCCTGATTTTTATACTAAGCTAGTTACAAATCTGGACACAATGATTTTAAATATAGATACTGAAGATTTCTTTAAAGAAGGTTATATGACTTTGGCTAAAGAAATTGAATCTTCTGATTTGTTTGATTTTGAATAATATTGATTCAAAAACTTGATTATTGAATACCCTATTTCCTCTCCTAAATTACAAGGGACTGCATTTCCAATTTGTTTATATTGTTGTGAAACTGAACCCACAAACTTCCAGTTATCTGGAAATGTTTGAATTCTAGCATATTCTCTTACAGTAAACGGACGGGTTTCATCTGGATGACATCTTTCTGTTTGTTTTTGCGCTGGACTACATGTTAAAGTTAAACTTGGTTCATCCCAACCAATTCTTCTTGCCATTCCTGTTTTTCCTCCACCTAAGTAAAAACTTTTCCCCATGTAAGATTTTTGAATTTCAAGAGGTAAATCTCTCCAGTACCCTTTTGGTGGAACCATATCAAGAATTTCTTTTTTATGTTCAGGATATTTTGAACCTTCAGATTTTGGAACATTACAATCATACAACTCACCTTTTTTCAAAGCATCTGAAAGATTGTATACTTTTTCATGCGGATTTGGGTACTCATACTTGACATCAATATCTTTTCGTATACCAACTACTATTAATCGTTCTCGTTTTTGAGGAACTTTATAATTTATTGCTTTTAAAACTTGAACAGGAACTACATTATATCCTATTTCGTCTAAAATAGAAATCATTCCTTCTAATGTTTTTCCTTTTTCATGAGAAAGTAAACCTTTTACATTTTCCCCAATACAGATTAAAGGTTGAACTTCTTGAACAACTCGGGCAAATTCATAAAATAATGTTCCTCTAGCATCTTCTAAACCTAACTTTTTTCCTGCGTAGCTGAATGCCTGGCATGGAAAACCACCAGTCACGATTTCTACTTGATCTTTATAATTACTAAAATCAAAAGACTTTATATCACCTTCTAAAACATTCCAATACGGCCTATTTTCTCGTAGAGTTTGACAAGCCCATTTATCTATTTCATTTAAAGCAGCGCATTTTATTCCAGATTTTTCTAGACCAATTGCTAATCCCCCTGCACCAGCAAACAATTCTAAAACCTTATATTCTTTCAATGGAATTACATAATTATCTACTATGTCGTCGGCATCAGTTAAAAACAATTCTGAAAGAGAATTTATTTGTTCTTTTTTGTAGATTCTATAATTGCTTATTGGTTCTCTAACCGCAGAAAACTTACCTGAGTTATCCCACCTACGTAAAGTTTCTTTACTTTTACCTAAAATTTCAGCAGCTTCTGCTAGAGAATAATAATCTTTTATAACCATATTACACAACCTTAAACAATGGTTACAAATTTAAGAATAAAATTAAAAGAAAAAAGCATTGTTTTACTTTTATTATTTCGACCTTAAAAGTACTCTTAATTCTGAGTCTATTAGTAAAAAAGAATCGTCCTAAAAAACAAAAACTCCAACACTATTATAGCATTGGAGTTTTGTAAAATATATAAATTTATTACTTGTTTATTGCTTGATGAATTTTTGTGTAAACACCTTTCCATCAGATTCTAAACGTAAAATATAGTTTCCTGTTTGTAAATTAGAAACATCTATTGAATGTTGTTTTAGTTTTAAGTTGAGTACTCGTTTTCCTTCTATATTAAAGATCGTAGCAATTTTTCCAACTAAGTTTACTGGACTGTTGATGTTCATTATTTTTCCAACTGGATTTGGATGAATAGCAACACTTTCTAATGTTTCATCAGGAATACTTAACGTTTGTCCTTCCGTAATGATATGATGCGTGTTAATTGCAGGATCTGTTAAATTGTCAACAGTTCCTGATGGCCAGTAAATAACAATATTGGTAATAGCATCTTCTGTTCCAATACCAAAGTGTGTGTTTAATGTACTCATGAAACGGAAACCTTCTCCACTACGTACATCACGAATTTGAACTCCAGCAGCTGTATGTACTTCTACTCTAGCTCCAATTCCGTTAATGTTACTTGCAACTCCTGTAGTAGTAATTTTTACCCAATTGTTGCTGTTTGTAGTGTTTGTATATAATGTTGATCCAGAAATTGCATCCATGAATCCATCATTGTTTAAATCTCCAAAAGAACCGTTACTTCCTGAAATTACATTGTCGTACACAGTAAATGTCATGTCTCCATTTCCAAATAGCATACTACCATTTGATGCAATGTCTAAGTTTCCATCATTATCAAAATCGTGTGTCGCATTTTCAATTCCTAAGTTTGTTAATGCAGGTAATATTCCGGAAGCAGCAGTAACATCAGTAAATGTACCATTTCCGTTATTTTGCATTAATTTATGTATTCCATCAGCAGTTGAACTTGCACCTACAAAAACATCCATGTCTCCATCATTATCAAAATCTCCCCATGCAGAAGACCATGTTTGTAACGGATCTGCTAAACCTGCGGCAGAAGCTACTTGTGTAAAGTTTCCAGTTCCATCATTTTCATGTAATTCATTGATATTTATTGTACTTGAACCTCCACGACATTTTGCAATAAACATGTCCATGTCTCTGTCATTATCATAATCAATCCAGATAGAACCATAATTTCCTCCACCTGCAATATCTCCAATTCCACCTTGGTTAAAGACTAGGTTTCCATTTCCATCATTCATATAATATACATTCGGATCCACATCATGACATACAAAAGCATCTAGGTTTCCATCTTGATCTAAATCGACAAAGTTTGAACGTTGCGAGAATACATATTCTGGTCCTGATATTTCTGTAAATCCAGTTCCAGTAGCATTCGCCTTCATAAATGTTACTCCACTTCCTCCACCATATAATAAATCGGTAAATCCGTTTCTATCAAAATCGGCAGCAGCCAAACTCCAAGAAGGTGAATTGTCCGCATTTGTTGTTGTAATATTTGTACCTGTGGCACTTAAACCACCTGAAGCTTGTTGATAAAATATATTGACATTTGTACTTCCAATAGAAACTACATCGTCTAAAAAGTCGCCATTCATATCAACAGCAGCTCTTTGTGTTCCTGTTGTTGCAACCGTTGATGTTGTAAAATCAGCTGGCGGCGGTGGTGCTAATGTTGTAAACGTTAATGGTCCGCCCCAAATACTTGCATCCAATCCGCAAATAGCACGTACATATACTTCATACACTGTTGCAGGATTTAGTGAGCTTACGTCTACTGATGTCGTATTTGACGCTATTCCTAGTCCTGTTGGAATTCCTGTTCCTACTGGTTGTACCACATATTCCCAAGCAGTTTCTCCATTATTTGCTGACCAAGAAACTGTTGCTGATGTTTGCGTTATTGCAGAAGCAACTATACTAGAAGGTGCAATACAAAATGATCCGCAAGTTTCTACACGTACAAAATCGATAGACATGTCTCCATGAAAACCTGTTCCTGTTCCTGTATGACTAAATTCTATATAAATTACTTGTCCTAGGTATGCATCTAAGTTTATTCCAATTGGAACCCAAGCTTCCGTTTCGCTTGTTTGCAATTCGCCTGCGAGTGTAAATACTGTTGTGAAAGGTCCGGAAACTGAAGTTCCTATTTTTACATCTAATGATCCCATTTCTGAACCATAAGCATGTAAATAGAATGAAAGTTCTGCACCATCTGTTGCTGTTAATAAGTCAATTGCCGGACTTACCGCCGATGCAGTTGCGCTTGTGTTACCAGAAGCTTCGTAATTCATGAAGTTTCCTCCACTGAAAGCTGTGCTTGGTCCTGTACTATCGGAAGTAGATCCATCTGGAATTTCCCAAGAACCATTTCCGTCGTTTAAATCTCCTGTCCATCCAGAAGCAGTATCAAATTCTTCTGTAAAAATATATGTTGATGATCCTGATCCACAAGTGACACCAACTGGTGCTGGCGGCGGACAGTTACTTTGTGTCAGTGCGCTACTGTTTGTATTACAGTTTGCATCTTGATCATTTTGAATAGATATGACAACATCTGTAGCATTTGCAAATGGTCCAAATTGAACCGTTCCTGCTGCTGACAATGACTGATTTGAACTTCCTTGGTTGTCTGAAATAGTTAGTGATGTTGCTGATCCTATATCGGAAACATTTACATCGACTAAAAATCCTCCACTAGTTGCACAATCATCTACAATTGCGAAAGTAGCTGTGGGACTAGTACATGTTGCACAGTTTACATCAAAATCCCAAGGGATATATCCGTTGTCTGCACAATTTACTGTTCCATCAGTATTTGCCATTACTGTGATGGTATCTCCATTTGATGAGAACGTTAGTCCTGTTAAGTCTCCATTGTTTCCATAACCATTGTACAATTCTGATCCATCAGTATTTAATACAATCAATTGATCCCAATTATTTTCTGTTTGTCCAGCATTGAAAGTTACTTGTAAATCTGATCCATCAGAACTTACAAAAACAAAGCTAGTGGTGTCGTTATTTGTGTAACAATACGTGGTATTTGTAGAACCCGAAGTGGTACAATTGACTGTAGTCTGTGCAGCTGCAAAAAAACAGGATGCTAGAAAGCATATTAATAAAGTAATTCTTTTCATAGGTTGGTTGGTTTTATCATGCTACAAGTTTTGGCTTCACTCGTAGCGTTCGTTTAGTTGATAGTCTTTTTATTCACATTCGGTTGTAATTCCATCAATCCATTGTCCAATCATTTGAACAGCTTCTTTATGAATAATGGTTCTTCCGAGTAGTGGCATTCTAAATTCTTCTGCTTCTGTATTTAATCTAAAATACATTACTGAGCGTTCTTTTAAACCTGGAGTTACCACTTTGATCATTCCTGTAATTTCTTCGTCAGGATCAATACAAATTCCTAAATTGTTAGGATCTCCAGATTCGTCAAAAGCAAATCGCATCGGTCTGTAATCGCAATGCGATCCTTCTTGATGACAATGCGCACAGTTAATGTCTATGTATGAACGAACACGTAAATCGATCGGTTCTGTTTCATCGCTCCATTTTACTACTGTATTGATAGTTGCAGGTAAGTTGTCTTCTAAATAGCCTTCGTTAATTAGTTTTTGCAGCTGATTTGTAGTTCCATCTGCATAATCGTACATGCTATTTAAGTTTTGTGGTTTCATTCCAATTGGTACAGAAGTAGTACCACTTTTGTGACATGTAAAGCATTCTACTTCAGAAGGAATTCTATAATTCGCGCTTTTCATTTCGCCACCTTCCATAAAGTCTACATTGGTAAATGAACCGTCAAGACTGAATGTTGCTTCTGTTTGATCGTCGTTCCAAACGTAATCGGCAAAATACCAATCGTCTGCTTTTTTAAGCATTAAACGCGTTTCAATGATGCGTGCGTTGTTACTTGGCAATACATTATCATAGTAAAATGTTTTTATTAAAAACGTTCCTACGGGCATGTCTATTAATTCCATGTCATCAACATAATTGGCTTGCACATCGCTTGGCATCCAAACAAAACGTTTCTTTTTAGCGTAGTCGGTAAATAGTGTTGAAATTGGCTCGTACGGAATTACACCTAATACGGGCGTTTGATCTTTTATATCACCTTCAAAGAAACTGTATTCTGATAGTGTAGCAAATGGAAATGCATCCATATCTAATACTACAGGTGAAGTTGGAATCGGCACATAGTCGTCATCCATTGAAGTTGGTGGTGTTGTAGGATCGTTGTCATCGTTACCACAAGAAAAAAATGTAGCAGAAAGTATTGCTAAAATAGCAATTTTACGTAGTCTTTTGATCATGTTTTAGTTTAGTTAGTGCACTAATATAACAAAATATTATATGTAATCTTTGATTCTTAGTGAGTTACTCATTATATAAGACAACTGAAACTCCTTTTGTCCTACCTTATTTGTGGAATTATTTTGGATTTTAACTTTTGGATGGTGGAATTTTAGTCGAACAAACTACTTTATATAATCGTCAATCCAACCGCAACACCATTTTCCAAAGCTTCCAAACTCTCAAAAAATACAATCGTATTTTCATGTTTCGCCAACACTAAATAATGACTTCCTTTAAAATAACTTTGTTGTACAGTTACTTTGAAATCACCGTTTTCTGAAACTTGGAGTTGATGTGGATACACTAAGATCGTTTCAGTTGAAATTTCCATGTTTGGGAATAGATTCGCAGACAATTCATTTACTTCACCAAATAACGATGCGATATATTTGTTTGGCGGGTTTTTGTATAATTCCTTAGAATTGCTTTGCACGATGAGTTTTCCTTGTTTTAGCACAATGGTCGTATCTGCAAACGAAAGTGCGTCTGTACGATCGTGTGTTGCCACAATACAGGTAATGTTTTCTTTTTTGAGATAACTAAACAGGTTTCTGCGTAATGCGTTCTTTCTAAAATTATCAATATGACTGAATGGTTCATCTAA
>NZ_JBGCDL010000307.1:0-9055 GCF_045105435.1 Kordia sp.
ATTATCAGAAATAGAAAATTTCCAATATGTTTTTAACTCTGTAAATTTAACTTCAACTTTCCCTTCTTCTTTGTCAATGTGCGTAATTGCATTGCTGATTAAATTTTGAAATAATTGTTTTATTCGTGTTTTATCAGCATTAATCACAGGCATTTCTTCTGGAAAGATAAATTGAATATGCTCAGGAATGTATAAAATCGTTTTTATTTCCTCTAATATTTCTTTTACACTTACTTTTTGAGTGGTTAAAATGTTTTTATCATTTACACTAGAGTAGCGTAAAATACCATCAATTAGCGCATCCATTTGCTCTAATTTGTTATTCAACTTATCAAAAGTATCCGTTGCATTTTCATCTAACACATCTGCATAATCTTCCTGAAACCAAGAAATTAAAGCATTTATACTTCGTAAAGGCGATTTTAAATCGTGCGAAACTATGTGTGCAAAATCGTGCAATTCTTTGTTACTGCGCTTTAAGTTTTCGAGGAGTTCTTTATTTTCACTTTCCGCAGCAATTCTTCGTTCTAAATTGACCGCATTCGTTAATTGTATAGATACTAAGTTTGCTACATTTTTTAATAAACGCAGGTGTTCTTTGGTAAAAAAGTCTTTTGCAGAATTTTCAGAATCAATTACTCCTATAACTTCATTATTTATGATAATAGGCACCGTAATTTCTGAGTAGCGTCGCTTATCATCAACCACATAACGATCGTCTTTTGAAGTATCATGAATCAATTCCGCCTTTCCCGTTATGGCAACATTTCCAACAATTCCTTTTCCAAACGGAATATATAATTTATTGATAATTTCCTTATTCTTATTTACTTTAGCTCCGTATCCAGCAATTTGTTCTAGTATATTTTCTTTTTTCTTGACTAAATACACCACACAATCTTCAAACTCTAAATCGCGAGCAATTACATTGGCTATTTCCCAGGCAACATCATGAATATTTAGTTTCCCTATGAAAGAACGCGTTAAGTTATTGAGTGTATTTAACATTAACTGTCTTTTGTGCTTCACCGAAACATCTTCTACAAAAGCCAGTTGATATTTTATGTCTCCTTTGCTATCGCGAACACCTGTTACGCTTGTTTTAGACAAAAACGAAGTGCCGTCTTTTCGTTTGTAACGCTCTGTTAAACTGTAATGATTTATTTCTTTGTCGACCATAAGTCCGTACAAACTTCTCGATTCTTCGTGTGCATCTTCAAAAGAAAGTGCTTCTACAGAAGTTCCCAACAGTTCTTCTTCGCTGTATTGCATCAAATTTTGAAAAGCAGTATTTGTTTTGATGATTTTTCGATCCTGCGCCAACACAATTCCCAAAGTCGAATTGTCAACAATTGCTGCCAATTGCTCTTGTTGTTCTTCAAAATCAGCTGATTTTGCTTTGGAAGCCGTAATGTCTCTTACAATTCCTTGCGCAGCTATTATTTTTCCTTCTTCATTACGAATTAGGCTCGCATTTATTTGAACCCACTTTACTTCTTTTTGTTTTGTAAATATTCGTGCTTCATAATTTGAAAAAGAACCTTCTTTCATGAGTTTTGAAAAAGAGTTCATGGCATATTCAAAGTCTTTGCTATAGATAAGATTTACGAGATTGATATCTTCTTCTTTGACATCATATCCAAGTAGTTTAATAGCCGCGTCATTCATCTTAATCACGTTACCCATGATATCCATGACAACAAATGAATCGAGCATATTTTCGAAAAATACATTGTATTCGCGAGTTTTCACATTGAGAGCTTCACGCGTTTCTAGCAATTCGCTAGTTCGGTTTAAGAGCAATTCTTCCGCTTTTTCACGGGCTCTTTTTTCGTTCAGAAGGGCTAGTTCTAGGGTATGAATCTTATCTTTCATTGAACGCAAATCTAGTTTCGAGGGATTTTATGCGTTGAAAGATACTAAATTCCACATAAATTTCGGTCAATAAACACAATTAACCGATGAGTTGCACTTTTATATTTTTATGTTGAAAGGGAAAATTGAGCGGATATGACTAGAATTCAATTACTTCATTTACCATCCAATAATCGACTACACGTTGTATTTTTTTAATATAATCTTCGTAGCGTAAAGGTTTTATGATATAACCTGCAATTCCCAGATTGTAGCTTTCTAACATATCTTGATGATTGTTAGAGGTTGTAACTATAATTGCTGGAATGTAACGTAAGTGTGGATCAGCTTTGAGTTCTTTAAGAAATTCAAGTCCGTTCATTTTTGGCATATTCAAATCCAACAAAATAACGTTGGGTAAATCTTGTTTGTCTCGTAAGACTTCAAGTGCTTCCTCACCATTTTTGGCTTCGAGTATTCGATGTGTGAAACCTAATCTTTTTAAAGATTTTTTAAACTTCAACACTTCGATCTCGTCATCTTCTATGAATAAAAATGAAAGATTCTCTATCATTATGATATGCTTATGTTTTGAGTAATTAAACGTAAATTTCTTCTTTATATGCGAGATTATTAAGTTCTTTCGATTAAAGGGAATTTTAAGTGGGTTGAATGGACTTATTAGGTAGATTAATGGTTTTAATATTTCTACATTTTCTCACCTGTTTCCATCTCATTTTTAGCGACCTTCATGTAATACGACGCTAAATCTGTAAGCTTATGTATCTGTTTCGCACATACTGGATGCATTTACTTTTCAATTTTCAAATATAGTTTTAGCAAACGAGTATTCAAATATAAATAGTATTGCGTGTTCAGCGGCTGAACTAAATTTTTATTTTATGGATACGTTGCCAACTCTGCTTTTTGCTTTTTCGTCATTCCTTTGATGACTAAATGATACGAATCGTCAATTAATTCTTGAATAAAAGTAATTGGTAATTCGCCATGAAATAGTTCAACTGTATTCCAATGCTTTTTACTCATGTGAAAACCTGGCTTGATACTTTCATGTTCACCGCGAAGCTCATCCGCTTTATTTGGATCGCATTTTAAGTTCACTGAAGGAATACCTTCTTCCCACTTTTTTAACGAAGTTAATACAAACATTTTTCCCAATACTTTAAATACCAAAGTATCTTGATCAAAAGGAAACTCTTCTGTAACGGCTGGTTTTTTAATGCAATATTCGCGAAGCAATTCAATATTCATATACGCTATTTACAAACAAGATATAAAAATCTTTGCAATAGATTGCTGTGAAAAATAATTAAAAATTTATGCGCTGATATCAGTACGATCAGACATTTCTTTTGTCTTAGTATTTTGCTTAGGTGTAGTCTTTTGAATAGGTGAAATATCCAAGCTTACAAGAACATCATTCAGATAATAAACAACTTTATCAATTAGTGACATCTTATTGTTATTTTTAGGTTGGGACAAATATACAGTAAGAATGTGTAAAACTAGGTTAGATTTTCTTTAAATCAGTATATAATTTCGACAAAATACCAGTTCAGCCTATAAACAGTCTATAAATATACTAGATAAAACAATTTCAAATTTCAAACACATGAACTTCAAACACTTACAAGACTGTCTATTTTCAACTATTTGTTTATTTTTTTACGATCATTTTCTGGAAGTGCAATTTCAGAATACTCTAATTCCCAACCAATGGTTTCTACAAGCTTTTCAATGACAAAAATAGCGTTCAACGCTTCCTGTTTTGCATTAAGTAACAAACCACTTTCAGGTACTTTATCAATGATATGCTGTTTGGCTTGTTGGTTGAGATTTGTTAAATCGTCCGCACTAAATTTATTGAGCAAACCATCTTTAATATCGTAATACGTAAAATCGGTTTCTACGGTTAAAATTTCTGGTTCTGGAAAATCAATAATTTGTATTTTTTTAGTGTCTTCATCCGCTTGTAAACGCATTTTTTTTAGATCATATCCAACACTGACTTTAGCTTTAACAACAACAATTGCCCGTTTTTTACTAGAAATCATTCGTAAAAAATGTGACGATGTATCTTCGTGTTGATGAATTTCACTAAAATCACCTTCTACCGTTGTGAGTTTGCAAACACTTTTAATTTTATCGAGAAGTAAGTGCGATTGTTGCGTTGCGCTCTTTTTTGATTGTTGTTTCCTAAGATAATCATACACAAAATACGACACTATTCCTCCAATCAATATTCCTAAAACTATATCCATATACGAGCAATTTACAAAAATCATTCCTGATTTGTATGCAGGTAAATGTACTGCAATTTTTAGTGATCACATTTTTAAAAACACAAGTTATATGTAAAATATGACAAAAAGAACTTACGTTATACCCAATATTCGATTTCTAGCTTCTTCTCTTTCTTTTATATCTTCTTGTGTACGTACAAATAACTCTATAATTGCATTTTCAATTCTTTCATTTTCGTTTAAACCATTAAACACATTTCTAATCATAGACGAACCATAAGGCTTGCCATTTCTACTAGTAATCTTATTTTCTTTTAAAATTTTTAGAACACCATTTGTATAATGATATCCAAGTACTTCTTTGAGTTTTTCTCGTTGTTTTTTCCGTATCATGCGTATGCAAAAATTTTTATAATTAGTAAATTACTATATTTGTGTCGATTTTATGACACACGTTATAGAACTGACAGTATAATATTACAAACTATTTTCTATATAAAGAAACTTTATGCAGAAAAATTTCGCATAATGATGAAAATAATCGACAGAATAATCCTCTTTATTAAGCATAAAAATTTAAGCATGCGCGCGTTTGATAAGTCAATAAGCGTAGGAAATGGCTATACAAGTAAGCAATCTAAGTCAAGTGCTTCTGTAGGCAGTGATGTGCTTGAGAAAATAATCGATGTGTATCCTGAGTTGAGTCCGCTTTGGTTGCTCACTGGAAAAGAAAATATGATTATCAATTTGGAAGAAGCACAAGAACCTCCACTAGAATACAATACGATTGATGCGCTTATTGAAGGTAAAATAGAGCGTACGGTACAACGCCAATTGAAAGCCTTGAGCAAAAAACTTGAAAATATTCCAACCTTAGACGAAATCAGTAACGAGATTCAGAAAAAACTAAAAGGCGATTCTTAATGTATTGCTTCTTCAAAAACAAATTCTAAAATTCAAAATTCCATCAAAAAAAACAAGTTGATTTTTTACAACTATTGAGAATCAACGGCATACAATTCCTGTCTTTTCAGAAAAAACGCTATATCGCATGCAAAATTTGTGTATATTTACGAGTTCGCCTACTTGTGCTGATTTACTGTCAGTTTAGGTGACGTTTTTAAAAATTTAAAAACTATTTTCTATGAAAAAGTAATTTTTCGTAGAATAATTTCTATTTAAAATGAAAATAATCGACAGAATCATAGAATTCATCAAGCATAAAAATATGAGCATGCGTGCCTTCGATATCTCAATAAAAGTGGGCAATGGCTATACAAGTAAGCAGTCAAAATCGGGCGCTTCTATCGGAAGTGATGTTTTGGAGAGAATAATCGATACGTATCCTGAGCTAAATCCGCTTTGGCTAATTACAGGAACTGGTGATATGACCATTCCAATTAGAAAAGCAGACGAGCCACTTCCCGATTACGGAGAAACAATTGATGAAATTTTAGAAAATAAAATTAAGCGTATTGTACAAGAACAACTGAAAGAATTCAGCGAAAAGCTAGAGTCTTTTCCAACCTTAGATCAAATTAGTAAAGAGATTCAGAAGAATTTGCGCGGTGAATAATATGTTTTCGCATCGCACTATTTTTCATACTTGCAATCAGTTCCTTCGTCAAAAGAACCATCCGTTTTACAGGTTTTAACAAGTTTTCTGTTTTTATAGTATTTCCGAATTGAGAACTTTCCATCTTCCATAAAAGTTTCTACTTTTCCATAGCCATCAAAGTCGTAATACGTGCTTGCTAATCCACTAATTTTTTCATCATCAACATAATGAACCCTCGCAAATTGTTGTCCATCGTTACGATTCGTGACATGTACACCTTGCTTTAAACCATAAATATCTACATAATTTATAGTGTCTGTATTGACAATTTGAAATGATGGTTTTTCACTTTTTACTTTATATTTATGTTCAGACACAACTATTTTTTTACCATTTGCAGTCACGACATATTCTTGGTTCTCAAATGTTTTTATCGTGTACGTTAAATTAAATGCACACTCACAATCGGCAACTTCTTCAATATATGCTTCAGTAATTGTAGTAACAGAATCATTTTTTTTCTTCTCAAAAAGGGTTCGTTCTCTAATTCCGTGAAATGCTAAATTTAAGGTATCGTTTTTTAGTGTTACTTTTCCAATTGCCGTACTACTACAATTTGCAACAACAAATAACTTGTATGTTTTTAGATTTCCAGTTTTATAGGCCACTACAATTCTATCTTGAAGCTTGAAAATATTTTTAGCATATACATCTTGACATTCACTAGCAGTGTAACTTACCAATTCCACATTCGTTTGAGAATGACAACTCAAACTGACTAAAAATAGGTGAAGTAAACATATATAAAGTATGCTAAAATGTTGTTTCATGTATTTCTTGTGAATGTTATTGTGACGCGCTTCAAGCGTCCATTTTTAATTTATAATGATCGTTCTTTTCAACAACCATACGATAAAACTACGACTAAAAACCGAACACTTTTTTCTCCATTTTCAGTATATAATTCAATTCGGATAATTACAGGTCCTAATCCGTAAGTACAAGGTTTTCCTTTATAAATTAAAGTCGCAATATTAGAACTTTCGCCACTTAAATCTATCAGCGTATCTTTTAGTTTGAAATTTTGTTTTCGCAACACTTCTTTCTGTTCATATTCCGTTTTTGGAATTCTAAAGAAATTTAAGTTATTCTTTATAGTCACAAAAGGTTCTTGTCCTTTCCAATGCACACTATTTTTATTCCATTCCTCAAAATCAGATGATTCAACTTTCCGATAATCATATTGTTCATTAATATTTTCAACAACCATATAAGAAACCACGATACTATCCTTTTTTTGCTTTGGTAAAATCTGTAAAAGCTTGTCTCCTATCTCGTTAAAAACATATTCAAACACTTGTATGGTATCTTGCTTCTTTGTAGGATTTTCTTGCACTTGGTAGTTGTAGATTTTTAAATCAAACTTTTCAAATGAAATTGTTGAATGACAAGGAATTCTATTTTCGCAACCAATATTTGTATTAGGATTTTCTTTTTTTGCTAATAAATATCCACTAAACACATATCCTTGCGGATTTTCATTAGTTCCTTCAACTTCATACCATTCTCCGTTTATGATTTGATCATCATCAGTAACAGAAAGTTTTTTTCCACTTTTCGCAATCAAAACAACATCTTTTCCAGCTTCAAGTTTTCCAATTCGTTTGCTTTTGAGACTTGGTTTTTCTCTGATGGAAAGTCCATTTTTGGCAATAACTGAAAAATAATTTTGTGCATTTGATTCAAAAATGAAAAGCAAAAGTATACATCCGAAAAAATTCTTCATAAGAGTCTTTTTTTAATAACAACTAGTGTTTACACAAAAATGATTCCAAGAATATATTGTGTTTACTTACTGCAACTACTTCGCTATTTTATACAAAATTGGCTTGCTTGGAGACGCATCATTTTCAAAAGGCGCAATTTGAATATTCACATAATACGCGCCATCTTCAATGGAATTTGCCACATATATAAACTCCGTAATTGTTGCATGCATGCGAATGTTTCCTGCGGTATTCCAAAATGCATTGTGCGCTAACAATTCGCCATTATCCTTTTCCTTGTCTACACTTGGCAAATCAATTAGTAAATGTGCTATTCCTTTTTCGCGCAAATAAATTGCCGCAGCTTCTTCAATATATGGCGGATTTGTGTGCGAATACTGCCGTTGCCGTTTTTCATCAAAGTTTGGCAACGTACGAATCACAATTGCTTCTCGCTTTTTATTTCCAATCACACGCTGCAATTGCTTTTTAGAAATAATATAATCGTTTTCGCCTTTTTTCTCAGGAACTACCGTAATCAATTCCGCATAGAAGAAAAATTGCTTTAAATTTTCATTTATGGAATGAACTTCTTCCGTAATATGTCCAACACATTCGGTATGCGTTCCGTGCGCATGCGGATTAAAATAGATATTATTAAAATTCACATCGCCGCCTTCTTTTACAGAGCCAACCCAATCGTCCATACGAACAGGTTCAATTTTTGGCGCTGAAATATACCATGCGTTTACGTTGTCTTTGGCAGCACGTAACGGAATGGAAATGTCTAGCGGTTTCGATAAATCTATTTGATGTTTGGTCGTTTTACGTTGAATAGTACAAATCATAGCGTAAAAATACGAATTGATTTTTCAACCTAATAACGAATTTTAAAAAACTGTTTTAACCTTTTATACAATAAAGAAATCAGCCGCAATTCCGTCACATAAAAATTTTCCTTTTTGTGTGGTTTTGATTGTGTTTTCTACAACTTGAAGTGTGTTTTCTTGTAAATGCGTTGCTGCTATTTTTTTTGTGTGATGAAGATAGCTTTCGCCGAATTGTTCTTCAATATATTCCAACGAAATTCCCCAAACCGTGCGCAAACCTGTCATTACATATTCGTTGTATTGATCGTCCTTAGAAAGTTGTTCCGTCGTAATTGGAAGTATGTTTTCTGCAATACTTTTTATGTATTTTGCATTGTTTGAAACGTTCCAACTTCTACTTCCTTTTTGAAACGAATGCGCGCTCGGACCAATACCAATATAGCTTGCACCTTTCCAATACGACGTGTTGTGCTTGGAAAAATAATCGGGTTTTCCAAAGTTTGAAATTTCGTAATGTACAAAACCTTGCTTTTCAGTTTCTGCCACTAATACATTAAAATGTGCCAGCGATTCTTCTTCAGAAATGGCTGCAAATTTTCCTTGTCGGATGAATTTTTCCAGCGCCGTTTTCGGTTCTACCGTAAGGGCATAACTTGATATATGATTGATTCCGAAGTTAAAAACCGTTTCCAAATTGGTTTTCCATTGTTCCATGGTCATATTTGGAATTCCGTAAATGAGATCGATTGTAATGTTATCAAAATACTGTGTCGCAAATTCCAA
>NZ_JBGCDL010000308.1:0-24935 GCF_045105435.1 Kordia sp.
ATTAACTCCGCAACAACTCAACCTCAGCATTTGGATTGAATAAGTACATACGACCTGTAGCAACCTCAACACATTCATAGCGTTTGACACGTTTGTTTCCGCGTTGAAATATTTTCCCGTTATGCATTCGGAATGTACTTCCGTGCGGAATTTCAAAGACGTAGTTTTTATCATTTTCCGGATCGTACTGTTTTAACGCCAACGCAAATTTCGCGTCCGTATCACTACTTGCTTTTGGGTTTTTGAAATGATTGGCAACAATTGGTAAGATTTTCGTTGGAAATACTTGCGGATTTATAAACGGTAACATCAGTTGTTGAAAAGTGCGCTTCCACTCTATTCCATGTGGTTTTATAAATCGCCCGTGCTTTTCGTAGGCAACTAAATGTGCAATTTCATGGATCAATGTTACAAAAAATCGGTATCTGTTTTCACCTGCGTTTACAGTAATAATATGCCTACCATCGGGCATTCTGCGATAATCGCCATGTCGAGTGACACGTTGATTCACAATTTTTAAATGTACCTGATTCGCTTTTATGAGGTCAAAAGTAGGATCAACCGCGCGTTCAGGAATGTATTTGGCTAGTATTTCTTTCACGGTTCAACAAAAGTACACATTTGTTTTGAAATGTATAGTATTCTATGAAACACAAACCGACGATTTCGGGAATAAGAATCGTCAGTGTGTGTTCAAATTTTATAAAATATTATTTTCTAGCTTTTCTCCATCTTCTAAAAAAGATCAGTCCAACAATAACAACGAACAGAATTGGCCATATTGATAAAATTCCAATTAATAGCTCTTGAATAGCATTCCAACCCGAAGCCAAACCTTCTTTTGCCTTTACCCAAAACCCTTTTTTGTAAGCTAAAGGCTGTTCTTTATATTCAATAGTTTCATAAATTTCTACTTGGATGGTACTATACGCAACTCTGCTACTCATGTACTTTAATTTTCCTTGTACGACTTCTATTTCTTCTTGAATGATGCGCAATTGTCTTTCTGTCGCCAAAATGTCTTCCACTGTTTTTGCATTTTTTCGTAATACCGCTTCCAAACGTTGTTTGACTTCAATCTTTGTATCTAATCGTGTTTGTGCATCTAAATATTTTTCAGTCACATCTGTCGTAGAAATATTTACATAATCGGTTTCTTCTGCAAATTTTTGAATGCCGTCTAAAACCGTATCAAAATTCTCTTTTGGAATTTTTATAGTGAACCTGTTTTTCTTCTCATTATAATTATTATCATATCGCAATTCAGATATATAACCATTATTTACATACAATAGCTGTTTTATGTCTGCCAACGCTTTTCCAATATCTTTTACTTTATAACGCGTACTTGCCGTTTTGATAATTTTTAAGTTATCGGGCACTTGTGAAGCTAAATTTTGATTGGTATCATCCTGTCTATAGCTATATGAAAAACCTTGATCTTTTCCTTTAAAATCTGCATCAGAATCTTCTAGTTTTAACGATGTATCATCTACGCCATCATAATCGTATCTAAGATCTACTTTTTCAATTGCCAATTCTTCATTAAAACTTTTAGCACTATTTTCATGACAAGACATAAAAGTCAGAAATAAAAAAATAAATAGAAATGATTTTAAAATATGTTTTTGTGTAATTGCATTCATAATTTTATATTTTTAAGGATTACGAATACAAACCTATCGGAGTTTCTGCAAGAAGCTTTGTAAAGCACTTGTAACGACTTTGTAAATTAATTTACAAAATACAAAACACTGATAATCTGATTTTTACATTTTAATTGAACGCAAAAAAAACATATTACTTTCCACTTTTAAAACAGCAAACGGCAGCTACTTTTAGAGCTACACATGCTGCTGCTAACGATATTCGTGCGTGGAAAGGCAATACGATTACAGATTTTCAAGAAGATTTACGCAACAAAACTAAAGGTAGTATTAGCGAAAAATGGTTTTATACGTATGTAAAGAATGATGCTGAAAAGTTACCGCGTATTGACATGCTGAATTTACTCAGCGTATATGTTGGTTTTGAAAATTGGGATGATTTTATAAAACAACATACTAAACCTGAAAGTGAAGTTGAATCTAAAAATAGTGTGAAGCGTTTTCCAAAGTTTTTTTGGTTGCTTTTAGCACTTCCTTTACTTGCTTTCGGAATTTATAGTTTGTATCCAACTGAAAATACGTTTTCCTTTTGTTTTGTTGATTCCGATCAGCGAGAAGCGATTACAAAGATTCCATTAGATATTGAAATTATTAGAAAGAACGAATCTTCCTTATATTTTAAGACCGATAGTTTGGGTTGTTTTTCCTATACAACTCCCGAAAAGGAACTGAAATTTATTGTAAAATCGCCCTATCACAAAACAGATACGATTGTACGACATATGAATTCGAGCTCACATAAAACCGTGCAATTACAAACAGATGACTACGCGTTAATGTTGTTGTATTATGCGAATGGTAATAAAGACGATTGGAAAAAACGCCGTGCACAATTGCATGAATTGATTTCTGAAAATGCACAAATTTATCGTGTGTTTAAGAATGCTATTGGAATTGAAATGTATACAAAAAAGGAATTCATTAATGTATTAACGATTCCCACAAGTACTTTAAAAAAGATGCAAATTCTTGATAAAGTCTATGCCAATGAACAGATTGTGAAACTTAAATTTATGATTCAATGATGAAAAAGCTATTGTACATATTCGGTTTCCTGTTGTGTATTTCGTGTAGTGAATCTGCAAAGAAATCCGAGAATTCTAAAATGAAAAGTGAAGAATTATCAGTTGAGAAAGATGGTTTGGTTGATGATGCTGACGAAAAAGGGAAAGACCTTAAAACTTACAGATATGATTATAATGGTGATTTTAAAACTGATGACAAAAGCAAAAGTTTTTGGGATGCACCAG
Organism: Kordia sp.; assembly: GCF_045105435.1. Taxonomy (GTDB): domain Bacteria; phylum Bacteroidota; class Bacteroidia; order Flavobacteriales; family Flavobacteriaceae; genus Kordia. The sequence continues at coordinate 2,918 of NZ_JBGCDL010000308.1, forward strand.
CTTATTTTACATTAAATGATTTTAACTCCGAGATTTCAGAGAAATTACAAGCCAATTACGAAGCACAAATTTTAGCCACAAAACATCCAGAGTTTGCAGAAACTATTAAAGAGCAATTAGCAGATTCTAATAAATTTACGGAATCACTTTCAGATTCTATTCAAACTATAAAAATTGAAAATATAGAATTTTCTGGAAATATAGAATCACGAAACGATAGTATTTCTTCCCAAAAAATACTGTATACTTCGTTGATTAATTCGACTTACAAACAAAAAGATAGTGTGTTAGTGATTATTAAACGGACTTTTATTGTGATTGATGATGACAAAAAAGTGAATACGTCGTTTGCATTTGAAACGCTAGATTGATTAGATTGTTAGACTTGTTTGAAACGTCATTGCGAAAGTTTGAAAACTTGTGGCAATTTGTTTGTTTCAAAAACTACTTTATGTATTAATAGAAACAGATTACTTCGTCGTTTCTCCTCGTAATGACGTTTCAATGCAAATACGTCACTTCGAGTGAAATTTTAGTATAAAATTTTGTATCGAGAAGTACTTTGAAAATTAATTGTTTTGAAACAGATTACTTCGTCGTTTCCTAAACATAAAGACGTTTCAATACAAATACGTCACTTTGAAACGAAAAAACCTTCTTCTAACCATTTTGTTTTCCATTGTTGCCAATAGGTTTCTAATTCGTCAGCATCAACGGAAAATTGTTGCACTAAAAATTGTTTTGCCGCAGCAACAGACTTGGCTTCTTTGAGTTTTACTAAGAATTGATATTGTATCGGATATAATTCAAATAATCCCAATCGATATTCGCGCCGCAATAAGACACAGTAACTTTCTTGCGGAAATGGCAACTGCGGATTTCTGTCGTTTACCGCTTCTTTATAATATAAACTGATTGGATGTTCGTGTGTTAATAAATGAAATACAGGAACTAATCCTAAGTTTTCTTCCGGTGTTTCTGAGGTTGCTTTTTGATAATTTTCATCGGCTTTTTCGTCAAAACTACTGTTGACTAGGAATTCAAAATTTGACAATTCGATCATAAAATCGGGCCAGGTTTCTTTGACTTCAGCTTCTTTGTCGGGACGTGTTTCTTCTAAAAAGTCTCCAAAATGTTGTCCCAAATCGCCCAACGTATAACTTTTGGAAGGATATTCAAGCAAGTACAAATCTGCAAATTGCAAAAATAATTGTTTTCCTAGTGCATAACTTAGTGCAGGAAATTGTGCTACCATACAATCGCGCAAGCGTGCAATATAACTGCGTTGATAGATGTTTATATGTTGTTTGGCAGACAATTTTGAAGTCGATTTTACAAACGATTCATAATCGCCAGCAAACTGCGGATGCATTAGTTGTTGTTGCATCCATTGTTGAATTTGAGCAAAACTTTGTTCGGCTGCTACACGCGATGCGTCTTTTATAATCTTCATGAGTCTACAAAGTCTTTTGCCACATTTGTCACCATAAAATCAATTGGGTTTGACACGGTTTCTGTTTCTTGCGGTGTTGTTTCAGGCGCTACAAATTGGTTTTTGAAGCCATTCATATAGTTTTTTGCTTTGAGTAATTCTGCATGACAGACATCAAATTCAGGAATATTTCCGTCCCATTCTAACAAGGTTGACGTTCCGCCTGTGCGTTCCCAAGCTAAACTGAATAATTCCCAAACAGGATCAACTACAGGACTGTCGTGCGTGTCAATAATATGATCGCCGTTGTGTTGGTGTCCCGCCAAATGCATTTGCACAATACTTTCGTGCGGCAAACCTTCTATATATGCTATTGGGTCAAATTCATTATTGAACGAAGACACATATACATTATTTACGTCGAGTAAGAGTCCACAATCGGTTTCTTCCACCATGTACTTTAGAAATTGCCATTCTGGAATGGTTGATTGCTGAAAGGTTAAATATGTACTTGGGTTTTCTAGAATTAATGGACGTTCAAGATAGTCTTGTACTTGTTTTATTTTTGTGGTGATGAGTTTTAGACTTTCTTCATTTAAGACTACGGGTAATAAATCATGCGAGTTTAGACTTAAAACGCCTGTCCAACACAAATGATCGCTAATCCATTTCGGATTCACCTCATCTGCCAATTTCTTTAATCGCTTTAAATATTCAAAATTCAACGGATCTGTACTTCCAATCGACATAGAAACACCGTGCATTACGATAGGATATTGTTCTGCAATTTGATCTAAGACATACCGAGGTCTTCCGCCAGAATCCATAAAGTTTTCCGAAATAATTTCAAACCAATCTACCGCAGGTTTGTGTTCTAGTATGTGATTGAAATGTTCTCCTCGCAAACCTAAACCTAAGCCTAAATTGGGAAGTTGTTGTACTTTTTGTTGCATTTTTTTGTCGCTTTGCTCCTTTTATTGGTTGTCGGTTGTCTGTTGTCTGTTGTCTGTTAGTTTCTTACTTTGTATTTGTTTCATAGACTAAACTGTTAAACTTATTTTACAAATCTGAAACTGTTCTCAGAAACTATCTAATTCCTAATACCCAAAACCTAACACCTTTCTATTACTTCTTAGAAGCCTTCTTTTTAGCTTTCTTTTTCTTTTTGTCTTTCGTTTCTGTACAATCGCAGTTTTCAACCGTATTTTTGATTTCGTGACTGCTTTCTAAACAGAATTCATTGGCGCTTTTTTCTGGATTGTTTTGCCCAAAAGAACAATATTTATCACCACTACTTCCACACGATTCTCCTCTTCCGTTGGCGCGTAACCATTTTATTGGCGGTCCGTATTGAAATGGCGCATCTTTTACCGTTCTACGTGATTTGTCCATTCGATCTTCAAAAAGTTTACGAGCCAATTGCCATACACTTCTTCCTTTGTTGGCGCCTTGCGTAATGAAACGTTCTGCTGGGATTGGTGTTCCACAACTTCCTTGCCATGCACAATCGTTTGCGCCTGGTTTGCATTGCTCTTCGGTATCTCCATATAATCCGCAACCACCTTGACCACGACAATTGTTCAATGTGTGACAACTGTGCACTTGCGTTGCACAATGTCCTGAACCTGCACAATCGTTGGTTCCGAAACGATCGTGTCCTTTACAAGCGTTTAATCCCATACATGCGTGTAATTCTAAAGGCACTGCAATGTCTTTTTGTGTAGATGGTGTGCTTGTGCCGCTTCCACATCCGTTTGATGATCCGCTACTACTACTGCAACCATTTGCGCTTCCACTACTACTACAACTATTAGGTCCGCTCGTACTTGATTTACTACAACTATTTGCACCACAACTGTTTAATGCGCTATATATTAAATGTTTCATGTGTTTATATTTATTATTTTTTAATCGGTCACATGTTGTTCGCTATGAATCATTTTTCTTGTGTAAGAAGCTTTTAGCATGCTCGTTTCATGTGTTTACTACTTTTTATTATAAAATCCCTTTGTTATTTTCTACCAAGTATGCTTCTAGTGGCACATCTGGCAAATCTTTAATTCTACTTAGTAGTGTTTCAGATACAATAGGACTTGAAGCCATTGCAATTCCTGCTAAGTTTATTATTTGAGATTTTGGGCTTGAGGATGGATCAAAATCATAATCTTCAAGCGTAGCCGCTACTGTTTGCTGTTCGCCGCTGCTGTCTGTATAGTTTAGTCCAGACATGGTTCCGCATAAATTATCTAGTAACCAAATCATAGATTTGTGAATTCCGAACATAAAGATTTCATATTGTTTGTGACCATCAGTTTTGTAACACGCTTCGGCCATGATAAATATGTACGTATAGATTGCATTCGTAAGATTTGAAACATCTTGAATGGCTTGTGGGTAATTTGATGTACTTGGATTTTTTGGAAGGTCTTTGACGAAGTATTTTGTAAAATCGAAGTCCTTTGTGTTTAAGAAAGTTTGTAATTCGTGATTTTTTCGTTCAATCGTACAGTATACTTCTAAGAATTTATCAAAGTGCGAGAGTTCTTTTTTGTTTTTGTCGTCATAGTCTCCAGGATTTGTTCCTTTTTCTCCTACTGGAATTATTGGACATACTACTTTTCCTTCTGGAGTTAAATGATCGCCGATAATTTCTAATTTCCCAAATGGCGTTTCTAAAGGTGTTTTTGCGCCTTCTCCTTGCTCAATGATTTCGTTCATGGCGTGAATAGCTGAGTTTTTCCCTTTTACATGTACCAATCCGCCACTATCATCTGCATTTGGAAATTGTGGTTTATGATTTTCATCGTAATAGATGGTATCAATATTATTTTGCGCGTAGTATCCTTTTTCGGGAAGTAATTGTGGCGCATCTCCATTGAAGTCTGAATCTTTTAGTTCGTTTTTAATACAGCTTATGATGAGATCGTAATATTCACCAATAGTCGTATATTCAATTGCGTTGCCTTTTTCGGCTTCGTCAACATTGAACGGAAGCGGACTTTCTATCAGCAAGAATGCGTGTAACTGTTCTAACGAAAGTTTACCTCTGTTAATTTCAAAGGCAGGTACGTGTCCAGGTAAATACGCTGGCCATACTTTTGGTGTTTTTCCAACTAAATCTGGAATGCCGCCGTACGGTGGTTTTAGTGCATTTTTTATGTTGGAAGATAATGACATGTGTAACATTTCTTCTACGGCTACACTCATGATTAATCCGCCTGCTTTGTTAGCAAAAACCATGATTTCCAACGCTAGTTTTGCTGCTGCTTGCTGCAATTCGGCATCCGTTTTTTTGTTTTTCTTGCCTTTTTGAGTCGCTTTCATGTCTGTAAGAATTTGTGCTTCAATGTCAGACTGATTTGGAACTCTGTTGATTGAGTAATAGGTGTATAGATATACGGGAATTGTGGCAATCTCAATTTCAATAGCTTGTTGCATTGCTTGTTTGAGATTTGACTTTGTTACCGTTTTTGGCAACTGAAAGAGTAATCCATTCATAATGTAAGTTAGTTTTATATATGGTGTTTTTAAATGTAGGTGTTCTCGTTTATTCATAAAACAGTAGAAATACTTGTTTTATTTCTTGGATAAATTACTACAAATATCTGAGATAGTCACAATTGTTATTTAACTAATAATAGGAACGTTAGACTAAAATAATGGTTGATTATTTTTTGGCACGATTTTTTTTATATATTTTTAAACAATTAAATTTTACGATTATGAAAAAAGTATTGCTATTTCTAATGCTTTGTATTGCAATTCCGTCCATTGCGCAAACTGAGTTGACAGACGAAAATGCAGAATCAAAGTTACTCATTGATAATGATCGGTTGATCGTTTTGGATTTTTACGCAACTTGGTGTGGTCCTTGTAAACGTATGGATCCAATTTTAAAGGAATTAAACGCAAAGTATAAAGATCGTGTTGATTTTTATAAGATTGATGTTGATAAAAGTAAAGTGGATGATGCTTTAGGAATTTCTGCAATGCCAACTTATTTGTTCATTTATAATAGTTCAAATTTAGAACAGATTGAAGGCGCTATGAGCAAAACTAAAATGGAAGATTTGGTTAAAAAACACATGAGCGGCGCAGTTGAAGAGACCGTTATTGAATCAACTGAAACAGAAAGTGATTCAGCTGATTTTGATGTAAATGATTTTAGCCAAGCTAATTTAGATAAATTATGGAATTCGTCTACTCAATTAAATTCTTTGGCGTGGAATGCCTATAAAAATTACAGTGATATAAAAATTTTACTGAAAGCTATAAAAGCTGCAGAACGTTCTATTGAATTAGAAGCTACGTATTATAATGTAGATACACATGCTGCTTTGTTGTATAAAACAGGTAACTATGCAAAAGCATTGAAAACCGCAAAAAAAGCGATTGATATTGCAAAAGAGCAAGGCTTAAGCTATGCTTCTACCACAACATTGATTGAAAAAATTATTGATGAAATGTAGTTTTCGAAACATATAAATATTGAAAAAAAAGGAAGCTTCACGGCTTTCTTTTTTTGTTTAAAATAGTATTTTTGAACGTACTTTCAATCAACCAATAAAGTTTTACCATGAAAAAAAGCATCTTATTCCTATTTATTTGTGCAATTACTATTCATTCAATAATTGCTCAAACAGATGATACTTCTAATAAACAACACGCCATCAAAGCTACTATAGGTTATGGATTTAGTGCTCCTTATGATGATGATTCAAATTTTTATGGAACAGGATTTTATGCCCAAGCAGAATATATTCATACAATAAAAGAATGGTTTGATATACGTCCGTACGCTGGATTTATTTTTGCAAATTCAGATGAAGAAGCAACTGATTCGACACAGCGTGTTTTAAAAGCTGACACAAATGCTTTTCTTTTGGGTGGAAAAGCACGCTTAAAGGCTCCAATTCCTTGGGTTGCTCCATTTATTGAAGTTGGTGCAGGAATGTCGGTAGGAGAATTTGAAACCGTTACAAATACTTTTGCAAGTAAAGAAAGTGGTTTAATTTTTCATATTCCAATTTCATTCGGACTGGTTTTAGGTCCAAAACAAAATATTGAAATTGGCGTTACTTATTATTATCACAATACTATAGAACAGTTTGCAGGTGCTGTTACATTTGGTGTTACTTTTCCGCTGAATAAGACACTTAAAAAAGGACAAAAGAGTAGAAAATCTAGAATGTTTTAAACACTACTTTTTTAGTTTATTTGCTATTGCTCCTCATTTACAGTTACTAATGGTGTTTGATAATTTAAGGCATCAATTTGCATGTTTAGATATAATAATTTTGTTGGAACGTTATCCGATTTTCCATTCACAATTTTATCATAGTCAATTCCCCAATCAAATAAATTTACTTGACCGCTTAACACTAATGAACTCGCCATTTGATCTTGTGGATTTCTGATACCTGTTACAAAAAACTTCACCTTTTTTTCAATTCCTTTGATGGACATGTTACCGTTTACTTGGTACCAATCCAATCCCATGGTATATACATTTGTAGACTTGAAAGTGATTTTTTCATTGTGTTTTCCTACAAATAATCCTTGTTGTCTAATTTTAGGAGTTAATTCTTCCGCTCTGCACACATTGAATGTATTTGGGTCTACTTCAAACGAAAGTGCCATATTTTCTAACGGATTTCCCTGATCGCTACGTGAAGTAATGTCTAATTGTAAATTATTTACAACACCTGCAAATGGCGTACTGCAATGTCCGTGTGTTACAAATAGACTTATGGTTTGCTGTTCTGTTTTTTCTACCGTTTGTAGATCGACTACGGTTTCAAGCTGTTCTTTTTTCGGTGCTTCGGATTCGTTTTTGGTATATCCGCTTGCTACAACTATAATTGCTACTACAACTAATGACAACAGAATACTCTTGATTATGTTCATGGTTTTATTTTTAATATTTCCACGAATATAGATTGAGTTGCCTATTCATTATGTCAATCAAATGTAAAAAAAGTGTCAAAAAGTATATTTACAATCTAAGATTACGGTGTTGAACTCGAAACCTGCAATATTTTCCCGTTGTAGAATTTGTTTCCGTTAAGTGAAAAATCGTAAATGTATTGCGCCATTTCTAAAGCGGTTAATGGTGCTTTGTATCCCGGAAAAGCTTCTGCTAACATTTCTGTCTGAACAGCGCCTAAAGCCAACACATTGAACGCAATTCCCGTTTCTTTGTGTTCTTCTGCTAATAATTCTACTAAGGTAATTACAGCTCCTTTAGAAGAACTGTAGGCTGCCAATCCTGGGAATTTCATACTTCCTTGAATTCCGCCCATAGAACTAATGGTTACGACGTGACTTCCTGAAACCATAAACGGTAATAATACGCGACTCAATTCTGCGACACCAAATACGTTGACTTTGTAAATCCATTCAAAATCTTCCATCGTCGTTTCGGCAAAAGGCCTGTTGAGTAAAGAACCTGCATTGTGAATTACGATATCTACTTGTTGCCAATTTTCTTGGACAAAATCAGTCACTCTACCATAATCTTCTGGTTTGCTTAAATCGAAGGCAAACGAAGTGATGTTGTCATAAGTAAGATTTGAAATTGGCTTTTCGTTTCGTGATAATGCCAATACATTGTATCCTGCATTTGCAAATAAGTGTACCAATTCAAAACCAATTCCTCGGCTTGTTCCTGTGATGATGACGTTTTTCATTCTTTTAAAAGTTTCCTAATTAAGTTATTACTTCGAAGGCTTCAATTTGATTTCTTTTGTTGGCGCATTTACTGCTTTTTTTACGGCTGGAATAAACGTATTTACAAAGTTTGCCATGTGATTGAAATCCATGATATCTGATTCATCTCCTACTTTGTGATAGTGATCAAAATTCGTAAAATCGAACGTACAAAAAGTTTGAGCAGGCACATTGAATTCGTTAAAGAACGGATAGTTATCTGATCGCATAAACAATCTGAATTCACCCGCTTTTGGTAAGAATCCTGCAATTTTCTTTCCTGCATATTCGTTCATTTTTGCTGCTAAGTTCGACTTGTCAAATCCTGTTACATACGCCGTGTAATCTTTCCCAACTAAAGGAACACCTACCATTTCAAAGTTGAGCATTAAGTATAAGTTTAGGTTTTCGCTTTTTAGCGTTTTTGCTAAATGTGCAGATCCAAGCAATCCTTTTTCTTCCGCAGAAAACAGTGTAAATAAGATGCTTCTTTTGTTACTTTTTGTTTTTGCAAAGTATTTTGCCATTGTCATTACAGTTCCAACTCCTGCTGCATTGTCGTTAGCTCCATTGGCAATTGTATCACCATTTACAGCTTCTGCAAATCCAATATGATCGTAATGCGCACCTAAGATTACAAATTCATTTTTTAAGTCTGGATCCGTTCCTTCAATATATCCAATTACATTGAAAGCATTTTTTCCTTTTACGGTAAAACTATCACGATACGTATCAAAATAAGGCTTTACTCCTATTTCCTTGAAGTAATTTTCAATATAGGTTGCGGCTTTTTCAATTCCTTCTGTTCCTGTGTCTCTTCCTTCTAATTCGTCAGAAGCTAAATACGTCACAATATCATCTACTTCTTGCGCTGCAATGACCATTTCTTTTGTCTTACACGAAAAGATTACTAGAGATACTAAACAGATTCCAAGTATATTTTTTAAATATTTCATAATGTATTTGATTGCTGATTGGTATAAACAAAAAATCCCACTTCCGTGGGATTTCTTAAGTGTATTATCGTTATGCTAACATTGTCACAGGATTTTCTACATACTGTTTTACGGTTTGTAAAAATTGTGCTCCTGTTGCGCCATCTACAGTTCTGTGATCGCACGCTAATGTTACTTTCATTGTATTTCCTACTACAATTTCTCCGTTTTTCACTACTGGCTTTTGCACAATAGTTCCAACAGATAAAATTGCTGAGTTTGGCTGATTGATGATGGATGTAAATTCTAAAATTCCAAACATTCCTAAGTTAGAAATCGTGAAAGTACTTCCATCCATTTCTGCTGGAGAAATCTTTTTGTTTCTCGCTTTTCCTGCCAATTCACGTACTTTTCCACCAATGGTTGTTAAACTCATTTGGTCTGCAAATTTTAATACAGGAACCAACAATCCTTCGTCAACTGCTACTGCAACTCCCACATGAATGTGTTTGTGATATATTGTAGCTGCATCACTCCAAGTTGTATTTACTTGCGGATGTTTGCGTAATGCCATTGCACACGCTTTTACAATCATATCATTGAATGATACTTTGATATCTGGAATGGCGTTGATTGTTTTTCTTGAAGCAATTGCGTTGTCCATGTCCAATTCTACCGTAAGGTAATAATGTGGCGCTGCAAATTTAGATTCTCCTAAACGACGTGCAATTGTTTTACGCATTTGCGAGTTTTTCACTTCTTCGCTGCTTTCTTCTCCTGCTGGTACAAATGGTGTTACCGCTGGAGTAGATGTTTTCGCTTCCGCAGATTGTGAACTTGGCGCCTTGGCTGCTGCTGGAGCTGCTACTGCTGGCGTAAAGTTCTCTACATCGCGTTTTACAATACGTCCGTGATCTCCACTTCCTTGTACTTGCGATAGATCAATTCCTTTGTCTGCTGCAATTTTCTTTGCAAGTGGCGAAGCAATGATTCTAGCATTTGAAGAGGCGTTTCCAGAAGCTTTTGGAGCTTCCGTTACTGCTTCTGCTGGCTTTGTTGCTGCTGCTTCTGCTGGCTTTGTTGCTTCTGATGCTGAATCGTTTCCTGAAGCTGCTGCTTTCAATACGGTATCAACATCTGTTCCTGCTTCTCCTATAACCGCTAATATACTATCAACTGGTGCTGTTTCTCCTTCTTTTACTCCTATATATAAAAGTGTTCCTTCATTGAAAGATTCAAACTCCATTGTCGCTTTGTCTGTTTCAATTTCGGCAAGAATATCTCCTTCTTCTATGTTGTCACCAACTTGTTTTAACCAGGAAGCTACGGTTCCTTCTTCCATTGTGTCGCTTAATCGTGGCATAGTAACTACGATTGCTCCTGCTGGCATTGCTACTTTTTCGGTAGCTGCTTTTGGTGCTTCTGCTGGTTTTTCTTCGGCAACTTCTGCTTTTGCTGGCGCTGCTCCTGCTCCTTTCACTAAAGCATCTACATCTTCACCTTCTTCACCGATGATGGCTAATAAGGTATCAACTGGCGCAGTTTCTCCTTCTTGAACACCAATATAGAGTAATGTTCCTTCATGGAAAGACTCAAATTCCATTGTTGCTTTGTCAGTTTCAATCTCCGCGAGAATGTCACCTTCTTCAACTTTATCACCTACGTGTTTCAGCCATGATGCTACAACACCTTCTTCCATGGTGTCGCTTAGTCTTGGCATGTTTATAATTTCCGCCATGTTTTATTATAGTTTATGAGGTAAAAATGGATAATCTTTTTGTTCGTATACTGCGTCGTACATTAAGCTTTTTTCTGGATACGGAGATTCTTCAGCGAATTTTTCACATTCTTTCACTAAGCTTTTCACTTGCTTATCCATTGCTGCTATTTCGTCTTCGGTCGCGTATTTTTTCTCCAATAATATTTCTTTTACTTGTGTTATTGGATCTATTTTTTTGTACTCTTCAACTTCGTCTTTTGTTCTGTATTTTTGAGCATCAGACATTGAGTGTCCTCTATAACGGTAGGTTTTCATTTCTAAAAATGTGGGTCCATCACCGCGTCTTGCTCTTTCTACAGCTTCGTGTACCGCTTCTGCTACTTTCACAGGATTCATTCCGTCAACTGGTCCACAAGGCATTTCGTAGCCTAAACCAAGTTTCCAAATATCTGTGTGGTTTGCAGTTCTTTCTACAGAAGTTCCCATGGCGTATCCGTTGTTTTCACAGATGAATACTACTGGAAGTTTCCAGTTCATTGCCATGTTGAATGTTTCGTGTAACGATCCTTGTCTTACAGCTCCATCTCCCATATAACATAAGGTTACAGCGCCTCTTTTGAAATATTTGTCTGCAAAAGCGAGTCCTGCTCCTAATGGAATTTGTCCACCTACAATTCCGTGTCCACCATAAAACCCTTTGTCTGGTGCAAAAATGTGCATAGAACCTCCAAGACCTTGTGATGTTCCTGTTGCTTTTCCATACAATTCTGCCATCACTCTTTTAGGATCAACGCCCATTCCAATTGGTTGTACGTGATTCCTGTATGCAGTAATCATTTTATCTTTTGACAAGTCCATTGCATGCAATGATCCTGCTAATACTGCTTCCTGACCATTGTATAAGTGAAGAAATCCACGTACTTTTTGCTGAATGTATACAGCAGCTAGTTTGTCCTCAAATTTTCTCCAAAATAACATATCCTCGTACCATTTGAGGTATACTTCTTTAGTGATTTTTTCCATTTATTTCAAATTGGTTGGTTTTGTGATTTTCGTAAATCCCAAATCCCTTTTTAGGGTTTATTACTTGTTGTTGTTTGTTCGATATACGAATAACAAAAATACTATTTTAATAATTAGTGAAAAAATGTAGCGGTAAATTATCGCATTTTTAACACGATTTATTCTTTCGAAAACGTTATCGGAAAAATTAAATGTACCTGTACTCTTAATTTTGATCGTTTATTGGTAGTAAATCTGTTATTTATTTTAAGTTTTACAAATATGATTTATCAAATACTAATGGTAATAGGTCTTTTAATGAATTGGATTTCATTATTTTTCCTTCTCCGCCCATGAAGTAGATTTCAATTGCATCTTCTTGACGCATTTCATATTCTGCAATAGCTTGCCTGCATGAACCACATGGTGGAATTGGTGTTTTGTTTACGTGATTATCCGAAGTCGCCGTAATTGCAATTTGCTTTACTTTAACACCTGGATATGCCGCTCCTGCATGATAAATTGCTACACGTTCTGCACATAAACCTGAAGGATATGCTGCATTTTCTTGATTGTTTCCAGATACTATAACGCCATTTTCTAGCTGTAACGCTGCGCCTACTCTGAATTTTGAATACGGTGCGTACGCCTTTTTTCGGGCTTCAACCGCATGCTGCATTAGTTTTTGAATGTGTTGAGGAAGTTCCTCTATGTTGTCATAACACGTAAGTGTTGTTGTTATTTTTATTTCCTGCATGTGAAATTTAGTTTCTTTCCTATTGATCGGTTATTCGGATCGAAATAGCTTAGAAAGATAGTGATTTTTTGTTGATCTGTCAATTTGTTTTAGCTTGTTTGCTGGCTTGGTTGTTTGTCGATCTGTCAATTTGTTGATTTGTTTTGGTTTGTTTGTGGTTATTCGTTAGAAATTTGCACTAATGCTTACTGTTGTGGTTTGTTGATTGGAAAAAATTTGTCACGAATTCACGAATTATTTTTTGTGCTTGCTGTTGATTTGTTTTTAGCTTGTTTATGGATATGTGTTGGAAATGTACACTAATGCTTACTGTTGTGGTTTGTTGATTGGAAAAAATTTGTCGCGAATTCACGAATTTTTTTGTGCTTGCTGTTGTGTGGGTTTGGTTGTTTGTCGATCTGTTGATTTGTTAATTTGTCAATTTGTTTTTAGCTTGTTTATGGACATGCGTTGGAAATGTACACTAATGCTTACTGTTGCGGTTTGTTGATTGGAAAGATTTTGTCACGAATTCACGAATGTTTTTTGTGCTAGCTGTTGTGTGGGTTTGGTTGGTTGTCGAACTATTGATTTGTCAATTTGTCAATTTGTTTTTAGCTTGTTTATGGAGATGCGTTGGGAATGTACACTAATGCTTACTGTTGTGGTTTGTTGATTGGAAAGATTTTGTCACGAATTCACGAATTATTTTTTGTGCTTGCTGTTGTGTGGGTTTGTTTTTTTTGTAATGAAATAAACTTTTACACAAATAATTTCTAAAAACAAAAAACCTTTCAAGCAACTTGAAAGGTTTTGTAATTTGTATGTAGTGAATTTTATAATTCGTCGTATGTATCTCCTAAGTTGAATGTAAGAGAGAAGCGCAATGTGTTTTCTAATGGATTTCTAACTTGTGATGCAGAGAATAAGTATGAAACATCAATTCTTACTGCACTGTATTTGAAACCTGCTCCAAGTGTAAAGAACTTTCTAGCACCTTTTATTTCGCTTTCGTTGAAGTATCCTGCACGTAATGCGAATGAATCTTGATACCAGTATTCTAATCCGACTGCATAGGTGAATTCTTTTAATTCTTCACTGAAACCATCTGGCGCATCACCGAAAGATTGAAAGATTCCTGATACGAAATTTACATCATCACTTTGACCTGCCACTATGATTGTTGGTTCGTTTTCGTCTACATCTGGTGTAGATAAATCGTCCGTATCTTGGTTTCCGTCATCGTTTAAATCAACGAAACCGAGTTTTGGTGGTGTTGGCACTAATAGTTTATTTACTTCTACACTTACTGCCAATTTGTTGTATTCGTCAAAGATGAAATCAAATCCACCTCCAAGTTTTAATTGTGTAGGTAAGAAATTTTCTTGTCCTAATTCGTCATATTTTAGTTTTGGACCTAAGTTTGAAATGTTGAATCCTGCTCTCCAACGTCCGTTAAAGTCATTGTAAGCAACCTCTTCTGACTGATAAAAACCAGCAATATCTACTGCAAATGTACTTGCTGCGTTTGCTTCTACATCTGGCTGCGACTGTAATTTTAAGTCTGATCGCAAGAAACGACCAGTTACCGACATTGCAAATTGATCGCTTAAACGCAATGCATACGATGCGTCAATTGCCAATTCATTTGGACTTTCTATTAATGGTGTAAAGTTTCCAATATCAGCTTGTTGCTGTGTAATGATTTCAATTTCACCTAAGCTGAAGTATTTTATACTTGCAGACCACGCACTTCTTTCATTGATTCTGTTGTAGAATGTTAAATTCCCTAGAAATATATCGTTTACTAAATCACTTAAGTATGGAGTGTAACTGATTCCTACTCCAATTTGTTCTTTTGCAAAAGCATATTTTGCTGGATTCCATTGTTGTGAATAGGTGTCTGGAGATGTGGCAACTCCAAGTTCTCCCATTCCTCCTGCTCTCGCATCTGGTGTAATAAGTAAGAACGGAACTCCTGTGGTAATTACTCGAGTATCATTTGGGTTTACTACTGTAGTTTGCGCTAACATTCCCAATGGGATTAGACACAATATAGATAAAAATAGCTTCTTCATTCAGTTAAATTTTAACAAATATAGTTTTTATTTATAGTATTACAAGTTTTTCAAACTTTTCAACTTTCTGATTTGTTAACGTAGATTTTACAGTAATCTTGTATACGTAGACTCCTTTTGCCAATTTGTCACCAAAATCATCCTTTCCATCCCAGACAATATCTCTTGATAATGAACTGAAATCTTTGCTTGAAGCTCCTGCGTTAGTTTTTCCGACCAATGTACGCACTACTTTACCCGAAATTGTAAAGACTTGCACCATGATATCAAGTTCACTAGAACTGTTGTGATTGAACCAAAATTCTGTGTAACTCACAAAAGGGTTTGGATAGTTTAGTACATTGTTAATAGTCAGCGAGTTGTTTTCATTGAAAACTGTGAATTGTATTTCTGTTGTTGAAGAATTGTTGTATACATCCCACGCTTTAAGCGATAGTGTATGTGTACCATCTTCCAAATCACGCAATGGAAATTTTACTATTCCGCGTGTATAATCGTTTAGTTCGGTTTCGTAATAATCATTTAGTATAATTGGATTTACTTCATCACCATCTAAAACGGCAACAATGTCATGTCCAATTCCACTTGCTGTATTGATTCCGTTTGCATCTGATAGTTTTGCGAGCAAGAATGGAGATTCATTGGTAATTCCGCCAGAAACAAAACTTTCATCGTTTAAGAATAAGTTCACAACTGGAGCGTCATTATCTATTGGCGCATCTTCATTGAGTTCTCCTACTTTGAAGTTTCCATTGAATCCTGTATGGTCTTCTAGCACACCATTTTTTTCTGCGTAGAAACTTATACGTCCATTTCCGACAGGTATTGTAATGTCACGTGGCACTACAAATTCAAATTCAAATTCTCCTTCTACCACTTCTGCTTTTCCACGAAATATAATTTCTCCAAGCGTTTCAAAGTTTAGGACAAAAGGAATGTCATTTGCCAACGTTTGACGTTGTATTTTTTTATCGTATATCGTTGAAAACACGGTTCCATTATAGGTATCTATTAAGTTTCCGGAGTCATCCGTAATGTTTCCTGCCATTTTTACTCTACTCAATGCTTTTAGTGTATCCGTAGGTTGTGTAATTGGCACATCATTGATCATTGTAAGATTGACTCTTGGTTGCGGAATAGCGAGTTTCATTGCTGGATCTCCAATGAAGAATACAGTTCTTTTGTTACTTGTTGTGACTAAGTTTTTTGTTTGACGCAGTGCTTCTGAAATAGGCTCATATTCATTGGATTCGTACGAAAACAAATATCTTGCCAGTAGTTCGTTGATACTTACACCTACATTTTGAAATATTTGTCGTGTTGTTGTTAGCAGCGAAACTGCGCCACCACCTTCATTCCAGTACATAAATTCTCCTGCGGTTTCACGTAACGGATTGTCAAAACGAGTATATTCACAAGTAATTGTGATAAATAGCGGAAGACGGCAATCGTTTGCCAACTCTTGCGAGTCTCCTTTTTCAAATATTCGTTCTCCTGCCAAACCATCTTCACCACCGTGACCAAAATAGTTTACTACTAAAGAACCCAATGATATATTATCTTTTATGGCTTCATTTACTTCTGGATAACGTTCTCCAGCGGCTGATGATTCTTGCACAAAAGCATCTGTATGTATTTTAGAGATATTTAAGAATGGTTTTTCAGTAGAAATTACATCGCCAAGCGCATCTAAATCGACTTCTAATTGGCTGTCATTGGTATTTTCGGCATCATCAGAAACAATTGTTACGGTATTTCTCCATCTTCCAAAAGCTTCTTTGGTATAGTATACGAGTGTTTTGTCTACAATTTTCTTTGCTTGATTTGGATCTAATAACAACATTCTCCCCAAAGCAATATCTAAACGATCTGTTACTGCCATTGTACCTTCATCGTCATCCATCATTCCGTAGAAATCATCGGTCATAAAACCACTTGTCAAGTTAAAACTGTCATAGGCTTGATATACAGGAACGATATTTGTATTCCCTTGAATTCGATCTTTGTAATCATACGAAGCGTCTCCAAAGAAACACACATATTTTATTCTATTTTCAGGAATACTTGCATTGTCATATACATATTTTAAGAAGTTACGAATGGCTCCAATATCTGGATTTCCGGTATTGAATTCGTTATAAATACTTTTAAGTGTTACAACTTTTACAACCATTCCAGAGTTTCCTCTGTGAAAATCGGCAATACGTTCTGCTTGGGAAGCAAAGCTTTCTTGAGCAATGATGATATATTCCACATCGCCATTTGCAAAAATACTTCCTTTTAAATCTTGATTGGGCACTTGACTGTTAGGCTCAAGCGTAGGAATTAAGAAGCGTGATGTATCTCCTGCAATGTATTGTCTTATTTCACCCATTGGCGCTTTGAACGCAAATGAACCAGCAGCAGTTGTGTTGGTTACTTTCGTAACATTCCAAATATCAGTAATATCCCAAACTTCATATATTTTTGAGGCGTTTGCAATGACAAACTCACCAACTCCTATTATATTTCTTGCATCATTATATTTAAAGGTAAATTGATCGTCAATTCCTGTAAGGATTCGTTTAGACTCTATAGATATGTAGTCTAAATACGCTATTGACCCTGCAACTCCGTTATTTTCATAATTTAATGTGATGTTTAAATCTCCCGAAGTAAGATTCACTTCATCAACAATTAACCCATTTCTATTACCATTAACTCCAGGAACGTTATGTTCTGTAGCCAATCTTGTATCATTAATTTGAGGAAATGTGAAGTTAAAAGCAGATTGTCCGTTTATATTTTGAGCAGGTTGTCCATTAATAAACGTACTCATGCTTGTTACTCCGTTTGAAATTGACGCAGGTTTTATACCAATACGTACAGGCTCGGTAGTAATCAAGTTAGGTAATGTAAACGTAAACGTTTGTTCAGATTCAATGTTGAATATTTCACCAAACCATCTTCTCCCTAGTTTTACAATATTTACGACATCTTCTTCGTGAAATTGATAGTCATCATATTCTGTAATGGTAACGTCTGGCGCTGCTGTTGGCTGTACTGCTTCTGGAATTCGTTTTCCATCTTCGGCACCATCAGCTGTAATGAAGTAATATGTTTTATCGGTATACGCATTGATGTGCGTTTGACTGTCTGAGTTAAATTTCTTTGGTCCTTCCGCGTAGAATAAGATGTAATCATTTCCATTAAATTCGCCATCTTCTTCACCAAAAACAGTTATTGCGTTTTCAGTGACATCATAATAATCGTTGGTAGAATTAAGGTGTGGAATCATTCTTCCACCATTTCCATAGATTTTTATTTTTCTTGGATTGACACTTCCTGTGTTTATTCCTATTTGATTTAAAAAATTGGCATCTATTCTATAAATACCAGATGCCTCCACGGAAAATTTATAGAAGTTTCCACTTGCTAATACAGAACTTGTAATTGCTGTGCTGTTTTTGGCTGTTGCATTAGCTCTTCCCGCTAGGAAATTATAAGTAACATCAAAGCTGAGTACTTTTTTCACAACTCCGTTCTCCATAATTAAAGGAGATACAATTAGTATGTGTGCATTTTTTCCTCTTGCACCCGAATTTGCAATTTTAGCTTGGATAGCAGTTGGAAGTAGTTGTTTGTCAATTGCCCCCAGATTTGGATTTGTAATGGTTCCATACACTACATTTTCAATTTGCATTGAGTTCTTATTTACAAACCGTTCATCATCCCATTGCGCAATAAAGCTGATAGTACCATTGTCATTACTAACAAAATACTCTTCATTAAACGTTGGCAATTTTACAGATGAATTTTCTTTTGAAAATTCTTTTGGTGCTTCACTCCATGTTAAATCGAAATGCTTATTTTGACCATAAGCACTTATGTAAAGGAGTCCTATTAGGAATGTTAGAGTTTTTTTCATTGCATATTTAACGATAAATACACTGAAATATTATTCAATGTTTTAGGTAATTTTTTAAAAAAACAAAATTAAGAATAATAAATAACAACTGTGCCCGTTATATGAAAACTATTAATATTAATAATTAAGGTAAATCGTTATATTAATTTTTTAAATAACAGTTGATAATTTACCTTTAATTACTATATTGCAAACCTAAATTTCTTTCAATACTCAAGTCTTGACTATGAAAAAGCAAACATTCAAAATTATGCTACTTGCCGCAGTAGTATCCCTAGGATTTTTTAGTTGTAAAAGATCTTCATCAAATAACACATCAAAAGCCACAGGATGGCAAATTGATGGAAAAGATGGAGGATTTGCAGCCAACACAAAATATAAAGATCAGGAAACGGCGCCTGGTTTGGTATTTGTAGAAGGAGGAACTTTTACAATGGGAAAAACGCAGGATGATCCTATGCACGATTGGAATAACACTCCAAACCAGCAACACGTTCAATCCTTTTATATGGACGAAACAGAAGTTACCAATTTAATGTACACAGAGTACTTATATTGGACAAAAACTGTTTTTCCACCAGAAAATGAAAACTACAGAAATATTTATACTGGAGCTTTGCCAGATACATTAGTATGGAGAAATCGTTTAGGATTTAACGAAACGATGACTACTAACTACTTAAGACACCCTGGATATGCAGAATATCCTGTAGTTGGTGTAAACTGGATTCAAGCAGTACAATTTTGTCAGTGGAGAACAGACAGAGTTAACGAAGCTGTTTTAGAGCGCGAAGGTTACATTGCTAAAGGTGTAAAAACGGATAGCATTAACCCAGAAAGCACTTTTAGTACAGAAGCATACTTAACTGACCCTACAAAAACGTACGGTGGTAAGATTGATGACTACAAAGGAAAAATGGCTGAAAGGTCAAACAAGAAAAAGAAAAAGAAAAGTGACGACGCTGAAGATGGCGAAGAAGCTGAAGAAACAAATATTTACGCAAAACGTACGTCTGGAATTATTTTACCAGAATATCGCTTGCCAACAGAAGCTGAGTGGGAATATGCTGCTAAAGGCTTAGACGGATTAAGAGAGTACAACAACGTACGTGGTAGAAAAAAATATCCATGGAAAGGTGAATTCACAAGAAGTGGAAACAGAAAAAGACGTGGAGATCAATTAGCTAACTTTAAAAACTCTAAAGGTGATTATGGTGGAATTGCAGGTTGGTCTGATGATGGTGCTGATATTACTGCTCGTGTAAAATCATATCCTCCAAATGACTTTGGATTATATGACATGGCAGGAAATGTTGCAGAATGGGTTTCTGATGTATATCGTCCAATTGTAGACGATGAAGCAAGTGACTTTAACTACTATCGTGGTAACGTTTATACTAAAAACAAAATTAATCAAGAAGGAAAAGCTGAGATTGTAACTACAGGAACTATAACTTTAGATACGCTACCTAACGGGCGTGTTATGGCAAGAAACCTTCCTGGTCAATTAGCGGAAACTCCAGTTGATGAAAACGAAACGTATTTAAGAACGAACTTCGACAAATCTGATAACAGAAACTATCGTGATGGAGATGTATCTTCTTCAAGACATTTTGATGCTTTTAACGAAGACGAAGACGGAGCATCTGAGAAAAAGCGTATGTACAACGCACCTAAGCATTTAGTAGATAAAGATTCTACTGGAACAATGTTAAGACAATATGACAAATCAAATACTAGAACTACTTTAATTGATGACAACGTAAGAGTTTATAAAGGTGGTTCATGGAAAGATAGAGCTTACTGGATTGATCCAGCACAAAGAAGAGCTTTCCCAGAATATATGGCAACTTCTTATATCGGATTTAGATGTGCGATGTCAAGAGTTGGTTCAAAAGCACAAGGAAGAAAGAGTCCTAGAAAATAATATATACATTTACATGTATTGATTAAAAGCCCTGATACATATCAGGGCTTTTTTTCGTTTTAACTTTATTTAATTTCAATAGCAATGATTCAAGAGTTATACTCCATATTTAAAAAATACCCGACAGTATGTACTGATTCAAGAAATATTACTCCTAACTGTATTTTCTTTGCCCTTAAGGGAGAAAATTTCAATGGAAATATATACGCGAAAGATGCTTTGGAAAAAGGTGCCGCGTATGCCGTTATTGATGAAGAAGAATACCAATCAACAGCAAACACTTTTCTTGTGCAAGATGTACTAGAAACACTTCAAAAGCTCGCAAACTATCACCGTAAACAACTCAACATTCCCATTATAGGACTCACAGGAAGCAACGGAAAAACTACCACTAAAGAATTGATCAATGCTGTAATTTCCAAGAAATTCAAAACAACAGCCACAAAAGGAAACCTAAATAATCACATTGGCGTGCCACTTACGTTACTTTCTATGACTGCTGATACCGAAATCGGAATTGTAGAAATGGGCGCAAATCATCAGCAAGAAATTGCTTTTCTGAGCAATATTTCCGAACCTGATTACGGATATATTACAAATTTCGGAAAAGCACACTTAGAAGGTTTTGGCAGCATAGAAGGTGTCATTAAAGGAAAAAGCGAACTATACGATCATTTAAAAGCTAACAACAAGTTTGTTTTTGTAAATGGTGAAGATTCAAAACAAGTAGAAAAAACGAAAAACATAGACAGTTACACCTTTGGAAGCGCCAAAACAAATGAATTATCGATTCAATTTAAAAGCGCAAATCCTATGGTAAAAGCAATGGTGAATGATACTGAAATACAAAGTCAGTTGATTGGTTCGTATAATTTTTCAAACATTGCTGTAGCAGTCGCTATGGGAATGTATTTTAAGGTTGCACTCGATAAAATTAAGGAAGCTATTGCAACATATATTCCTTCTAACAACCGATCGCAAATTATACACAAAAGTAGTCACAAAATCATTTTAGACGCATATAACGCAAATCCCACAAGCATGAAGGCGGCTTTAGACAACTTTTCAAACTTGTCAGATACACCTAAGATTGCTTTTTTAGGCGATATGTTTGAACTTGGAGAAAGTGCCGCAGCAGAACATCAATTCATAAATGAATACGCAGCTTCTTTAGAGATTGATCATATTTATTTAATAGGAGAAAACTTTGGAATCACTAAAAGTGAAAATTCCAATATAACGATACACAATACATTCGAATCTTTAAAAGATCATTTCCCAAAAATAGAAAACAGCACTTTACTCATTAAAGGCTCGCGCGGAATGGCATTGGAACGAATTTTAGATTTGTTATAAACTAAAAAAAGCTTCTTGCAATAAGAAGCTTTTTTTGTGGGTAATACTGGATTCGAACCAGTGACCCTCTGCTTGTAAGGCAGATGCTCTGAACCAGCTGAGCTAATCACCCGAAATTCATTTTCAATAAGATAGTGGGCGATACTGGATTCGAACCAGTGACCCTCTGCTTGTAAGGCAGATGCTCTGAACCAACTGAGCTAATCGCCCTTATTGC
>NZ_JBGCDL010000309.1:0-14775 GCF_045105435.1 Kordia sp.
CCAACATTCGCATCAAAAGAAAAACAAATTCGCGGGTTTGGTTACGGACATCCAGGTATGGTTAATTTATACAAATATGCATGGAACGGATTTGAGATTGATACTTTAGAATCGATTTCATCTTTGTTAAACCCGATAAATGGAGAAAAAGAATCAGACACAATTTATAGATTTATCAAAAAAGGAGAAATTGTAGAAAAACTGTTAGAATTACCAAAAGAATACCAAAATATCAATGGAATTGAATGGTATTTAGGCGATTTATAGAGTTTATCGATGATGATACGGTTCATTTCGCAAAATCGTAAACGCTCTGTAAATTTGTTCTACCACAAATAAACGAACCATTTGATGCGAGAATGTCATTTTTGATAACGAGATTTTTCCTTGCGCTTTCGCGTAAACGTTCTCAGAGAAACCATACGGTCCGCCAATGACAAACACCAAGGTTTTTATACCCGAATTCATGCGCTTTTGCAAATAGCTTGAAAATTCTACGGAAGAAAACTGCTTTCCGTTCTCATCTAACAACACTAAAACATCTGTTGGCGCGAGTTTCTTTAAGATCAATTCGCCTTCTTTCTCTTTCTGTTGCGCTTCGCTCAAATTTTTAGTGTTTTTTAAATCGGGAATAATTTCCAAATCAAACTTCACATAATGCGACAAACGCTTTACATATTGATCAATCAATTGTAGTAATTGTTTATCATCCGTTCGTCCAATAGCGAGCACTTTTATATTCATTTGGCAAAAATAATAGAAATGACATAAAACAACGGTAATTTATCTGTTTTTAGACTTTCTTAATCGGAATCAGGAAAATAATGATATGTCAATTTTGATATGCGATATAAACTTTGCAAATTTGAGGGAATTACTATTATTATCTCAAAAAAATGATTTCAGAAGCGCAATTTCAAAAAGAATTAGAATTAATAATCTCAAATGCTATCCGTGAAGATGTTGGTGATGGCGACCATAGTTCGCTAGCTTGTATTCCAGCTACAGCAGAAGGAAAAGCAAAATTACTAGTGAAAGATGAAGGTATCATTGCAGGAATTGAATTTGCTAAAATGGTTTTCAATTATGTAGATCCAGCAATGAAAGTAGAAACCTTGATTGAAGACGGAAGTCCTGTAAAATATGGAGACATTGCTTTTTATGTCACAGGAAAATCACAATCAATATTGAAAGCAGAACGTTTAGTGTTGAATGCAATGCAGCGTATGAGCGCAATTGCTACCAAAACGAATATGTTTGTACAATTGCTAGAAGGAACAGGAACTAAAATTTTAGATACACGTAAAACGACACCAGGAATTAGAGCACTTGAAAAATGGGCAGTAAAAATTGGCGGTGGCGTAAATCATCGTTTTGCCTTGTATGATATGGTAATGTTGAAAGACAATCATATTGATTTTTGTGGAGGAATCACGCAAGCAATCACCCAAACGAAAACATATTTAAAAGAAAATACGCTCGATTTAAAAATTATTGTGGAAGCGCGTGATTTGAATGAAATTGCTGAAATCTTAAAAACGGAAGGTGTGTACCGAATTTTGATTGATAACTTTAATTATGAAGACACACGAAAAGCTGTGAAAATGATTGGCAATCAATGTTTGACAGAATCGTCGGGAGGAATTAATGAAAAAACCATTCGTGAGTATGCACTTTGCGGTGTAGATTACATTTCTTCGGGCGCATTGACACATTCTGTATACAACTTAGATTTAAGCTTAAAAGCGGTTGAATAATGTCTAAAGATATCGAAGACAAACTGGATCAAATTCCCGTCATCAATATTTTGGTGATGTTACTTAGGAACGTAAAACTTCCTGGACTTGAAGGTATGTCTTTGTATGATTTGTTAGAAATCTATATTGTTGGTATTGCTAATGGTACATTAACTGCACGCGCTAGTGCAATTGCGTTTAGCTTTTTTATGGCGATATTTCCATCGTTACTATTTTTTTTAAACCTATTACCGTATGTGCCAATTGATAATTTTCAAGCAGATTTTATAGAAACAATTACTTCGTTTCTTCCTAATGAATCTGGTATTTTTTTAAATGATATCATTATAGATATTGTCAAAAATAAACATGGAGGACTGCTTTCCTCCACCTTTTTTCTATCCATATTTTTAATGACTAATGGAGTAGGAGCTATGTTTACTGGATTTGAAAACTCCTATCATGTACATGAAAAGCGAAGTTTTTTTAAACAATACGTAAACGCTTTATGTATTGGTTTAACCTTGGCATTGTTATTGATTTTTACCATAATTGTGTTGGGGTATTTAGAAATATATACACCGCTTATAAGTAGTTCTGAACAACAAGCAAATACCGGAGTTTCAGTAAAGATTATTGAATATGCTTTTTTAATTTGTATGATATATATAGGAACAGCAATCTTATACTATTTTGGAACCTTGCAAAGAAAAAGAGCAAAATTTTTCTCGTCTGGTGCATTATTGACAACCGTACTTATTGTACTAACGTCGTATTTATTCGGAATATATATTGCTAATTTTTCTCAATACAATGAGCTATACGGTTCCATAGGAGCTTTGTTAATTTTGATGTTATATATATGGCTGAATGCGAATATATTACTGTTAGGATTTGAACTAAATGCTTCTATAGATATGTTAAAACTCAAAAACGAGACTACCTAATTTATTATGTTTGCATAATAAAAAGTAGTATATTACAAACGAAAATTATAAATAAACCCAATAGAAAATGAAAAAGACAATTTTTGCGTTCATCGCTTTTTTAATCGTAGGTATGACTGCTGTAAACGCACAACATGAAGTAGGAGCAGCAACATTACCAGACACAGTTACATTTGAAGGTCAAGAACTTATGTATAATGGTGCTGGCGTACGTAAAAAAGCTTGGTTTAAGCTATATTCTGGCGGATTGTACTTGTTGCAAAAATCAAGTAATGCCTATGATATTAGAACCGCAGATGAATCAATGGCGATCAAATTACAGATTACATCAGGGATGATTTCTAGTAAAAAAATGATCAATGCGGTAGATGAAGGTTTTGAAAAATCTACGAAAGGAAAAACAGCACCAATCGCGACTAAAATTGAAACATTTAAAAACTTTTTTAGTGACGAAATTAACGATGGTGATATTTTTGACATTGTATATATCAAGGATAAAGGTATTATTGTGTATAAAAACGGGACTGAAAAAGGAGTAATTCCTGGTTTTGAATTTAAAAAAGCACTTTTCGGAATTTGGTTAGGAATGAAGCCAGCAGACAAGAAGCTTAAAAGAGGAATGTTAGGAAACTAATTCGATTCAATACCTACATGAAAACAACATACATTTACATTACGCTATTAATATGTAGCTTGCAAATAGGTTTTTCGCAAACTGTTATTGGAAAATGGAAAACCATTGACGATGAAACATCAGAAGCGAAATCAATTGTAGAAATTTACCAAAAAAACGGTAAAATTTACGGGAAAGTTGTAGATATTATAGATGCATCAAAACGTAATGGATTGTGTGAAAAATGTAAAGGAAGTCGAAAAAATAAACCAGTTTTAGGAATGCAAATCATTGATGGATTGACCAAAGATGATGATGAATATTCCGATGGAAAAATTCTTGATCCCGAAAAAGGAAAAGAATATACCTGTAAAATCTGGCTCGATTCCAGCAATAAAAACAAATTATATGTGCGTGGTTATGTTTCTATCTTTTACCGAACTCAAAATTGGTATCGCGTAGAATAATCACAAAAAAAAACCTAAAAAACCACTCCGAAAAATGAGTGGTTTTTTTATGCAAAGTATGTACCTTTGAACTCATGGCATATTTCATTGACGTCATATTACCAATTCCGCTGCAGCGACTGTTTACCTACAGTATTACAGAAGCCGAAGCACAATTTCTGCAACAAGGAATGCGTGTGGCTGTGCCGTTTGGAAAAAGCAAAGTATATACGGCTTTGGTACATACAATACATCAAACAGCGCCAGAAGTCTACGAAGCAAAGGAAATTCAGCAAATACTTGATGAAACTCCAATCATCACTCCGCAACAATTAAAACATTGGGAATGGATTGCCAGTTATTACATGGCGAGTTTGGGCGAAGTATTCCGCTCTGCAGTACCAAGTGCTTTTTTACTCGAAAGTGAAACCATTATTTCTAAATTTGAAGATGGAAATGTGGATGAAAGTAAATTAAAAGATGATGAATTTTTAATTTTTGAAGCGTTACAGCATCAATCGTTGTTGAAAATTCAAGAAATCAGTAGTATTCTTGGAAAGAAAAACGTGTTGTCAGTTTTAAAAAGGTTGATCGATAAAGAAGTTATTCAAGTATACGAAGAAATCTACGAACAGTACAAACCAAAATTGGTACGGTACGTAAAGCTTCACACGAATTATGCAAGCGAAGAAAATCTTCAAAGATTACTTGATTCGCTCAACAGAGCCAAAAAACAACGAGAAGTCATTCTCACATTATTTTCCATTTCGGCAACGACCAAAAGACCTATTTCTGTCAAAGAACTCACCAAGCAAAGCAAAGCGAGTTCGGCAGTTGTAAGGGCATTAATAGAAAAGGAAATTTTAGAAGAATATTTCATCCAAAA
The DNA here is from genome assembly GCF_045105435.1 of Kordia sp. Taxonomy (GTDB): domain Bacteria; phylum Bacteroidota; class Bacteroidia; order Flavobacteriales; family Flavobacteriaceae; genus Kordia. Next base: position 4,629 of record NZ_JBGCDL010000309.1, read on the forward strand.
AGACCGAATAGAATACAACGGAGATGAAGTTGAAGCTTCAAAACAGCTAAATCCGTATCAAGAAGCAGCGTATAAAACCATTGAAACTGCCTTTAAAACGCAAGATGTTTGCTTATTATATGGAGTAACATCTTCTGGAAAAACGGAAGTGTATGTGAAGTTAATTGAGGAAATGATCAACACAGGGAAACAGGTACTATATCTGTTGCCAGAAATTGCATTAACCACACAATTAATCACGCGTTTACAACAATATTTTGGTGAAAAAGTAGCTGTGTATCATTCCAAATATTCCGTTCATGAACGTGTAGAAGTTTGGAATAATGTGTTGAATAACAAGCCAAAAGCGCAAATTGTAATTGGCGCGCGTTCTTCGTTGTTATTGCCGTTTTCAAATTTAGGTTTAATTATTGTGGATGAAGAACACGAAACGTCTTTCAAGCAATTTGATCCTGCACCAAGATATCATGCGCGTGACGCCGCAATTGTGTTGGCAAAAATGCACCAAGGGAAAATTATATTAGGTTCGGCAACACCAAATGTAGAAAGTTATTACAATGTAAAAAATCAGAAGTATGCGTTGGCGACAATTACAAGACGTTATGGCGATGTTCTCATGCCGGAAATGGAATTAGTTGATATCAAAGAAAAGCACCGTAAAAAGCGCATGAAAGGTCATTTTTCCGATCGTTTGTTGGAAGAAATTGAAGAAACACTAGAAAATGGAGAACAAGTTATTCTATTTCAAAATCGTCGTGGATATGCACCAATAATTGAATGCAACACCTGTGGACATTCACCACAATGTCCCAATTGTGATGTAAGTCTAACATACCATCATTACAAGAACCAAATGCGTTGTCATTATTGCAGTCATCACATTGCTATGCAACAACAATGTTTGGCGTGTGGAAGTCACGAATTAGACACCAAAGGTTTTGGAACGCAGCAAATAGAGCAGGAGCTGAACGAATTATTGCCCGACATAAAAGTTGGGCGAATGGATTTGGACACGACACGTGGAAAATATGGACATCAAAAAATTATCTCTTCATTTGAACAGCAGGAAATTCAGATTTTGGTTGGTACGCAAATGTTGACAAAAGGACTGGATTTTAGAAACGTGAATTTAGTCGGAATTATGAATGCCGATAGCATGCTCAACTTTCCCGATTTTAGAGCGCATGAACGTAGTTTTCAACTCATTCAGCAAGTTGCCGGTCGCGCCGGAAGAACTAAAAAGCGCGGTAAAGTTATTGTACAAACCTATAATCCGTATCATCAAATACTGCAACAGGTTTCTGTGGGGAATTATGAAGCCATGTTTACAGATCAATTAAATGATCGTAGGCAGTTTCATTATCCACCTTTTTACAGATTGATCAAAATTACGCTCAAGCACAAAGAATACAATCGTGTAAATGAAAGTGCGGCGTGGTTTGCAAAATCGCTTCGTAATAGTTTTGGTGAAAATGTGTTAGGTCCAGAATTTCCGCCAATAGCGAGAATACGAAATTTATACCTAAAACATATCTTGCTAAAAATTCCCAAACAACAATCCTTGGCAAAAACAAAGGATGTCATTTTACGCATAAAAACGAGTTTTTTGTCTATTTCTGAATACAGAAGTATCCGAATTATCATTGATGTAGATACAATTTGATCCTAATATTGAAAATCTAAATTCAAATTTTTCGTCAATTTGATTATTTTTCTTTGAAAATTATACAGAAAAGTGTTCCAAAAGTAGCTTTGCAGATAAAAAATCTTGCAAGAAACAAAGTGTTTAATCTTTTTCAAGAGAAAAGTAAACAAAAAAATAAGTGTAATTTAAGTATTATGAGAGATTAAATATTAGAAAGTGCTTCTGATAATTCTACTTTTTTATTTCTGCTCAACGGAATTAATTGACCTGCAATTTCAACATTTTTACTATTAAAACGATCGACTTTATCTAAATTCACAATGTAGGATTTGTGAATGCGTAAAAACTTATTTTCAGGCAATTGTTTTTCAAAAGCTTTCATTGTGGAAAGTACGACAATATTACTTTCATCTGTAACCAATTTTACATAATCACCCAAAGCTTCAATCCATTTAATAGTATTCAAAATAACCTTCCGTTTTTTCAAGTTGCTTTTTACAAAAATATGATCGTCGTCTTCATTACTTTTCGTACTATAGTTGGATTTGTCGAGTGCACGTGCAATCGATTTATCAAAACGTTCTTTCGTTAAAGGCTTGTGTAAAAAGTCGGTAACATCATAACTAAAAGCTTTAAAAGCATACTCAGTTTTTCCTGTTACCATGATTACCTGTGGCGGGTTTTTTAAAGACTCTAGCAAGTCAAAACCATTCAAAACAGGCATTTCTATATCCAAAAATATTAAGTCTACATTATTGGTTTTAAGACCATTTTTAGCCTCTATAGCGTTGCTATATTCTGCAATTAAATTCAATGACGGATGATTCAGTATCAACTTGGCAACAGCCATGCGTTGTATAGAAGAATCATCAACTATTATACAGTTAAGCTTCATAAGCGAATTAACGATTTTTTGTAATTTGGGTACATGCAATGTTATAAAAAATAAATCAAAACAGCAACAAAATAACGGATTTATTACGTAATTTATCGAAAAAAAAGAAGAGTTTTTGTTTGGTTTACAACAAATAAACGGTACATTTGCGCCCAATTTCAATTAAAAATAGTATTTATGAATCATTATGAAACTGTTTTCATTTTAAATCCCGTTTTATCTGAAACTCAGATAAAGGAAACAGTAGCGAAATTTGAAGATTTCATCGTTTCTAGAGGTGCCAAAATGATTTCAAAAGAAAATTGGGGGCTAAAAAAATTAGCATATCCAATCCAACACAAAAAGAGTGGTTTCTATCACTTATTCGAATTCCAAGCTCCAGGAGAAGTAATTACTCCGTATGAGTTAGAGTTTAGACGTGACGAGCGCATCATGCGTTATTTAACAGTACGTTTAGATAAACATGCAATTGCTTGGGCAGAAAAGAGAAGAAATAGAAATAAAACCGCTAAATCTTAAGAAATATGTCTTCAATAGAACAACAAGCAAAAGGAAAGAAAGAAGGAGAAATTAGATATTTAACTCCTTTGAACATCGAAACTACAAAGGCAAAGAAATATTGTCGCTTCAAGAAGTCAGGTATCAAGTATATCGATTACAAAGATCCAGATTTCTTAATCAAATTTGTAAACGAACAGGGGAAATTATTACCACGTCGTTTAACAGGAACTTCATTAAAGTATCAACGAAAAGTGTCTGTAGCTGTAAAAAGAGCACGTCACTTAGCATTAATGCCATATGTTGGCGATATGTTAAAATAAAATAGAGACACATTATGGAACTTATTTTAAGACAAGACGTTGAAAACTTAGGATTTAAAGATGACGTTGTAACTGTGAAAAACGGATACGGAAGAAACTATTTAATTCCTCAAGGATTTGCAACATTAGCAACAAGTTCAGCTAAAAAAGTTTTAGCAGAGAACTTGAAACAAAAAGCATATAAAGAGCAAAAATTAGTGGATGAGGCTAACACAACTGGAAAAGCGTTGTTAGACTTAGAAATTAAAATTACTGCAAAAACAGGAACTGGAACGAAATTATTCGGATCAGTTAATAACATCGATTTAGCAGAATCATTAAGTAAAGCAGGTCACGCAATTGATAAGAAATTTATCAAGGTGATCGGTGGAAACGTTAAAAGAACTGGTAAATACGAAGCTAAAGTTAGATTGCACAGAAGTGTAGTTGTTGACTTACCTTTCGAAGTTATTGCAGAAGCAAAATAAGAACGCATCGCGTTTGTACAGAAAGCCACTCAATTTTGAGTGGCTTTTTTTATGCTATAATTTTCAATAGTTGTAAATTTGCACTTTTATTTTCAAGAACATGAAATACACAAGACTTACAAAAGAACAGCTAGAAGAATTACACCAAGAATTCATCAACTTCTTAGCAACACAATCTATTGACGCAGACGAATGGGCAAAACTCAAAATTGAAAAACCCGAAGTTGCTGAACAAGAAATTGATGTCTTTAGCGATTTGGTTTGGGAAGGCGTGCTAAAACAAGCAACTTATCTTGAAAATATTTCATCGCAGCATTTATATTTATTCCACTTGCGTGAAGATGAAATGAAATTGATCGCAGTTAAAATTTTAAATGAAACGATAGACATTACTACGAAAGAAGGTTTTGCTTGGTTACGCGAAAATTATTCAACTGAAGAAGTAGAAATTTTAACAGCAAATAAAGCATATTCTGAAGACAGAAACGCAGATAAATTTGCATTACTGCAACAAGGATCAAACATTACCAAAGGACAACTTTTTCAGTGGTTTGAAGGGATGATGACGTAGTTTTAATACACTAGACCGAACAATATTCAAAATTATTCTCAGATAATTGAAACATCTTTTTTTATTGTATATTCGAACTGATATTACAGTTTCTTTTAAACCGAATAAATACAATGAGAAAAAAGTACGTATTGATCTTATGTCTCTTATTTATAGTGAATGTTTTCGGGCAAAAATCAACAGTATCTAAACTTGTTGTAGAAGGAGAAATTGAATTTATTTCAAAGTTGCCCAATCCAGATAAAATGAATTATCCTGATTGCAACTATACTGCGATATTAAATCTAAATACGAATTCAGAAAAAACAATTAGTGTAGTTTTTAAAGGAATTGAAAATAGAAAAATGCTTGAAACAGGAGGCTATAGAGTAGGCGATAATGTTAAAGTAACCTTGATTCCTTTTGAAAATGCAGCAGTTGAAATAAAACAAATTCAATTGGTTGATGAAATTGATGATTTTGACATGAAAGTCTATTATGCTATTGAATCAAAAAAAATAACTCAATATTCAGAACAACAAAATAGCAATGCGCTTGCTACTATAAAAGAAAAAGATGAGCAAATAAAAATTCTTCCCAAAGACCTAAAATCTGCTCGAATCCGAAAGAAAAACATCAAATCTGAAATCAAAAGAATTAAAAAATTACTAAAATCTCATGGTGGTAGCTGGGAACAATGGGAACAAGATATAAGCGACTTTAAAGTCGAATATGCAAAGGCGACAAAAGCGAAAGCATCAAAGTGGGTTGATAACGCTTTCTTTTCAGCAGGAAAAGCATATTCGGAAACAAATGAAGGTAATTTTGTTGAAGCAATGACGCGCTTTCATACGTATTTAAAACAGTTTAATATTGATTTAATTGTCATCAGAATTCCGTTCAAAGGAGAAGTTTCAGGCCATCTTTTCAGCGATAAACTATCTGATTATGTAGTGAATCCGTATGCACTAAAAGTAACTGCTGACTTATTAAAAAATGATGTAGAAGTCATCGATATTCTTCCAAAATTGATTGAAGAACGTATGAAATCTCCGCTTACATTTTGGTACAACGATTTTGAGGAAGCGCATCCTGGTGAACCCGTATCATGGATTGTTGCTAAAGAATTAAAAAGTGTATTAGCACGATATCCAGCATACAAAAATAGCCCCAAAATTGAAACAAATTTAAAGGATGAAGTCGGAGTTAGAATCAATGGAATCTCATACAAATGGCCAAAAGGCAACAAATCATTTCCTAGCAACGAATTGATCAGTTTTACGTCGGTAGTTGACAGCACAGGCGAAATGCTAGCACTGAACTTTGACAAAAAAGAATCCCCATTTTTATTCATCGGAAATTCATTTATGGCATATCCGGCATTAAGAAGAGGAGGAAGTATTCCGCATTATTTTACACATGAAACTGGAATTTTAACTGATGTCTATTTTAGAAGTGGCGGCACAGGATTTGGACGATTGCTCTACAAAAAAGGAAAATCATATCTCGAAAACAGAAGAGCAATTATATACATTGCACTTCCTACAGATTTTCAAGGTACGGTGCCAGAAATTCCATTGAGCGCCAGTATTCGTAAAGAAGATTATACTGAAAAACCGATTTTAAAATTGGGCGAAAATAACTGGGAAAAACATGCTGTATTCATTCCAGAAGTTTCAGATAAAAACATCTTGGAAATTCAAAAAAATGGACATCTAAAAGCAATTGGTAAAGAAAAAGGTAAAAGTGATGGAGGCGATGTAATTGTAACGATTCCAACAACTGAAAAATTCAAAAAGAATGACATTCTAAAAATACAATTTCAATTCAGGTCCGTAGGATATGGAAATATTGTGATACATTTCGGTGGACAAGAAAAAAGTTTCTTTCGTTCCAATGATGCAAACGATACCAATATTGAAACCGTATATTTCAAAATAAACGAGAAAACGGATCTCAAGAAGTTCAAAATATCATTTCGTCGTTTAAAACGAAAACAAGTTATCAAAGAAATTGATGTAAGTTTACTCAGCTCTAAATAAAATATAAATGGTATTTAGCTCGTATTTCTTCATCTTTTATTTTCTACCAATAGTACTGCTATTGTACTATCTGTCTCCCAAAAAATTAAGGCATCTTACCATAGCAATCATCAGTTATGTTTTTTACGGATGGGCAAATCCTGCATTTGTATTATTAATGATTGGAAGTACAATAATTGATTATATCTGCGGACTTTTTATTGCAGATCGTTGGGGAAAAAACTGGAACAAACCAATAGTATCTTTAGTTAAAGGTGGCAACAGAACGAAACGACAAAAAATAGCCGTTAGAGTTTCTATAATATCAAATTTGTCATTACTTGTATTCTTTAAATACTTCAATTTTGCGGTAGAAAATTATAATTCGCTCCTGGAATTTATCGGATTGCAAACGCTAGAATCGGACAGTATTATTAACGTTGTATTGCCATTAGGAATCAGTTTCTATACATTTCAAAGTATGAGTTATTCCATTGATATTTATCGTGGAAATGCAAAAGCAATTAGGAAGTTTGTAGACTTCGCTTGCTATGTGTCCATGTTTCCGCAATTGGTTGCCGGACCAATTATTCGGTTTCAAGAAATTTCAAATCAACTAAAAGAAAGAACACATACGCTTGAAAAATTCTCAAGAGGAATTGCCTTTTTCTGTTTAGGAATGGCCAAAAAAGTACTCTTAGCAAATCCGTGTGGTAAAATAGCAGACACTTGTTTTGACGCTGTCGATGTTGGTTTTCTAAACTCTTGGTATGGCGCAATTTCGTATGCATTTCAAATTTATTTTGACTTCAGCGGCTATTCAGACATGGCAATTGGACTCGGTTTAATGCTAGGATTTGTATTTGCAAAAAACTTCGATTCGCCATATTCTTCCAGAAGTATTACCGAATTTTGGCGCCGTTGGCATATCTCTTTATCCACTTGGTTGCGCGATTATTTATACATTCCGTTAGGCGGAAATAGAAACGGAAATACACGAACGTATATAAACTTAATGCTTGTCATGTTGTTGGGTGGATTATGGCATGGTTCCTCATGGAATTTTGTTATTTGGGGCGCAATTCACGGAACATTTCTAGCATTGGAAAGACTAGCGAATAAAAAAGCGTTCTACCAAAAATTACCAAAATTGGCAGGAATCACGATTACGTTTATCATCGTAGTTTTTGCATGGGTATTTTTCAGAGCCAGTGATTTGCCAAATGCAATCACGTACATTCAAGCGATGTTTGGTGGAAATACAAGTTCGCAGGCAGATTTAGTAAATAACATCTTAATAAAAAATCCGTATTACATTTTTAGTTTTATCCTTGCGGGAATTGTCGTTTGGAAATTTCCACAAACCTGGGATTTTACAAAAAAGATCACTTTGGCAAAATCAATCTGGATCATGTTGCTTATGATGCTCTCCGTAATGGCAATGGTTACACAAGATTTTAATCCGTTCATATACTTTATTTTTTAAAATTGATGCCTATGAAAGATAAAAAAATGACGCCAGAAGAAATTGCAACTATGGAAATAGGAAGCACTGACATATCTAAAACGAATCAAAAAATATTGGTAGCTTTCTTTCTGATTTTCATTGTATCCGCAGTTATTGTTCAGTTCCTTTTTAGTACGAATAATGAAACTTTCGCAAGTAATAATTCAGACATAAAAAATGATCAAACTATAGCAGAATCTTCTAGTTTCTTAAAAACGATGACTGATTTCAATGCGGGTTTAGGAAGCGATATCAAACAATTTGAATCAGATATTGAAGAGAATGCTGTCTATCGTAAAACAATGATTCCAATCACACAAACAGGTTTGGTACGTATTTTTAACACAGGAAACGAAAATGCGTGGCTTACAAAAGATAATTTCTATTACAAATATTCAAATCAATACCTAACACAGCCAGGATTTTTAGACAGGAAACAATTACAAAAAAGGGCAAAAGAAAACATACAGCCAAATCCTTTAAAGGCAATTCTTCATTTCAACGAAAGTTTGGCAAAAAGAAACATACAACTTATCATTCTTCCTGCGCCACCAAAAGCAGCATTCTTACTTAAAAATGATGTAAAAGCGCTGAATAATAACTCTTATGCAATATTTGTAAAGCAATTACAAAAAGAAGGAATTGTAGTCTGTGATGTGTTTGAATTGCTTGAAAATCAAAATTTTGAAAACTCAGGATATCTAAAATATGATACGCATTGGTCGCCAGAAGCAATGAAAATGGTAGCAAACAAAGTGAGCGAATTGTTAGACAGTCTGTCAATTGCAAAAGGAAACATAGATTACAACACTAAAAAATTGACTGTTCAAAATCACGGCGATATTGTCGATATGCTAACGATTGAAAACAAAGACAATCTTTTTAAAAGGCAATCTATAGAGATAGAACAGATTTTGGAAGAAAACTTTCTATTCAAACCAGCTACGCAATCAGATATTTTATTTTTGGGCGATAGTTACGCAAACATTTACTCTTTAGAAGGAATGAATTGGGGAAGCGCTGCGGGACTTTCTGAACACATTAGTAAAAACATGCGCAAACCTGTAGATCGAATTCAAATGAACGACGCAGGAGCATATGCGACACGTTTAGCACTTTCAAACGAATTGAAACGCGGTAAAAACCGATTGGCAGGAAAAAAAGTAGTAATTTGGGAATTCGCTGCGCGCGAATTATCTGTTGGCGATTGGAAACTGATCGACATGAAACTAAATGAAGACTATGTTTCTGAATTTTTTGTTCCAAAAGAAGATACTTCTCACGTTGTAACGGGAATTGTGAGCGAAACGAGTCAAGTGCCAATGCCAAATTCGGTTCCTTACAAAGATCATGTGGTTTCGGTACATATTACCAACTTGAAAGAGATCAACACAGGAAAAGAATTAGGAGAAGCTGTTGTCTATTTATCCAGTATGGAAAATAATAATTGGACAGCTGCTGCGCAATTGCGAAATGGACAAGAAATTAAATTAAAACTATACAACTGGAATGATTATACAGCGGAATTTGGTCCCATAAATCGTTCCGAATTGCAAGATGACGAATTATCATTTGCAGATCCATGTTGGGGAGTTTTGCTAAAAAAATAATAGGAATACAATGAAAAACGCATACAAAATCCTTGGATTAATTGCAGTCGTATTGTTTTCAATACAAGCAACAGCGCAAACAGCTTTTGAAAAAATATGCAAAGAAAAAATCGCGAAAACTGCAACAACAACAATTGTCGGAGAAGATGGTTGGTTGTTTTTACCTAGTGAATTGTCACATGTATCAAAAGGAAAATTCTATGGAACAGCAGCTGCAAAAACGTCGGTGTGTACAAATGCAGATAGAAAAGATCCGATACCTGCAATTGTCGATTTTAACAAGCAACTCAAAAAATTGGGCATAAAATTATATCTCATGCCGGTTCCGCCAAAAGCCTTGGTAAATGCAAACAAAGTTGATGCTTCTGTAAAAGTGAATCAAAGTTTGAACGCACACTATAAAAATTTATACAGCGAACTAAAAAATAATGGTGTTGAAGTCATTGATTTGTTTTCTGAATTCAAAAAATCGACAGCAAACGGAAACGCTACGTATTGCAAACAAGATTCGCATTGGAATCCAAAAGGCATTGAAATCGCGGCAAAAACACTTTCTGATAATATAAAAAAAGAACAATGGTATACAGCATACGCTGGAACTGTACAAAAAGAAAAATCGGTTAAAAAAACA
>NZ_JBGCDL010000310.1:0-19954 GCF_045105435.1 Kordia sp.
CTGTTCCTGTAACTTCCTCTTCATTTGTTAGTCCGTCATTATCACAGTCTAATCCATTCCAAGAAGCTTCTACAGCTACTGTTTGACTTGCTGTTATAAAGTCACAAGGGTCGTTTGGATTTGTTCCATCGTTTGCTTCCTCTCCATCTGTTACGCCGTCTCCGTCCGTGTCTGGATCTTGTGGATCGGTTGTGTTTCCGTTTGGATCGGCTGGTGTTGCTGGATCGTCTACACCTGTTACTTCTTCTTCATTTGTAAGTCCATCATTATCACAGTCTAGACCATTCCATACTAGTAGTTAATATTGATGAAGGAGGCACTGCATTTTCTGCGCCTCCAGTTGTAGCTGAAGGTCCTCTAGTAATATTAACAGTTACGAAGGTTACACCATCTCCCACAGCAGACAAGCTACTCGTTTGAAAGCTATTTTCTGGAACTGTTCCTGACAAACCTCCCCAAGTTGTTACCACTTGAGCATTTGACTTGTTTGAGAATATGAACATCAATACAGTAAGTGTGAGCGCATACTGCAATTTGTGTGTAGTCGCTCTCTTTTTTATGATAGCATTATGATTGCTCATTTCCTCAAAAAACAACCTAACTTTTGAGTAAATTATGAATAGATATCTTAACATAAGTGAAAAGTATATTAGTACACTTCTAATTTGCTAGAAGTATATTTGGTTAGTTAGAATATTGGCTTTATATTTAAATACGAATTGAAGTTGTATACGACTTACCTGTCGTAACTAAGTAAATCGCTATTTTTCGCACTTTTATATATTGGAATTGAGTCAGTTACAGGTAGCTGAATTTGACTTCTAATAGCGTAAAGATGTAACATAATACGGTTAGTTTTTAATTAAATTAACTGTTATCCTACCCTGCTTTTGTTGGCTCGCCAAAGTTTCACAATTGCGGGGTTTTTTTATTTTATATATAGCTATACCGATTTACTCCTATAAATCATATAGACATGCTATTATTTATTTTTTAAATAAATATGTTTGATCGTTTATTGAAAATTGATAAATAGTTCTTAGAAAACTATCTAGGGGAATTATCAATATGTTTAAATGCTAGAGAAAGTTTGAATTAGATTCATAGGTTTGATTCGGGTTTTTTATGATTATTTAGAATATTTACTATTTGTAAATTTCTTGTTTTTTTACGAGAGAAATAACTGTCATAAAATTAAGACAAATAATGTTACTTGAGAACGGTTTCGCCGTACTTTGATTATGGTTTTTTTATTTTTACTTTGGTAAAGTAAAACCATATTATTATTTTCTTAAGCCCCTTTTTATAGAAATTGATTATTCTTGAACTATCAATTTTACACTCATAAATATAGTTAATATTTTCATAAATTCAAACAATTTTATAAAACTCAACTTGAAAATGTGCATTTAGTCGATTAAATCCTATATTTCCAAGACTTTAAAAAGGGTTGAAAAAATGAAAAAACAACATTAAACTTGTAATTTTCTTTAAAATAATGGAGTGATTTTTGAAGATTTAAGCGAGCTCAAAAAAAATTCTTACATTTTTTTGTCATTTTTCAGCAGAAACAACTTTATTAATTACAGTCATGTTTTAGTTATTTTCTTTTTGCGTAATTTTTATGAGCATTAAACTTCAATTATTCATTGGTTGTGCGTTTTTGGATTGCCTCCAAAATTGTTTCTGCCCTTGATTTAAACATTCTTAATTCTGGTAAAAATACTTGGTATGCCATAAAATGCGTTGTTGCAATCCTGTTTTTGTAGTCAGGATCATTTAGTGCATAATCAATGAAGTCTTTGTTGGGTTTTAATGAAATTACATCTGACCACCATGCATAGTTATTTTTAAAGTGCGAATAATTTTCTTTGATGTCTTCCGCACGCATGTCATCATCTATTTTTATTTCACGCAAACGTTTGGTATAGAATTCTATGATTTGAGTTGGTAAACTATCTTTAAATTTGTCTGTATTGAATGCTGTTAATTGATTGTATCCACGCTTGTTGAATGTAATTTCTGGAAACCCTATCATAACATGGGTATATTGCGGATTAAAAGCATAATCTATAGCCCTAACAGAATCTTTTAGTATTTTATTAAATATGGGTTTTACTTGCTTGTAAAAGAATTCCATTTTATCTATTTCCTTGATGTCATTTTTTAAATCTGTTGTAACAATATTATAGATATTGAATAGTTTTTCCGTTTCTTTTCTGTTTGAATTCCAGTTATTTAGCGAAACAGCTATTAAAATTCCAATTACCACTAAAATAATTTCGCCAGTAGCGTATACTATGTAATTCCCTAGTTTTTTCTTTTTCAAAAGCTTGCTTCTTTGGTTTCTAAATAGTTTCATAGATTATGTGTATTCCTTAAAATCCAAATCCAAATCCGAACGCAAAACGCATTCCGTCATCTGAATTGAATACTGATATGTTTGCTGCTAGCATATCTGCGCCATTAAACCAAATTCCGCCTCCGAGCGATGTATTCCATTTTTTAGAAGGATCATTTTCCACCCAAACTCTACCATAATCAAATCCACCAAAAAGACCAATATCTAGCGGCATTAAACCTGTTTTTATTTTGCGAAGGTTTAAACGAATGTCTGTCGATTGTACAAAAGCACTTTTTCCTGTAAAACGCTCATTTCTGTATCCACGCAAACCTGTATTTGCACCAAGATTGGCTCCTTGATAGAACTCAAATTCGTCTCCAAAATTTATATGTCCACGTAGTTTTGTTGCTAAAACCAATTGTCCACTTGCCACCAATTGATGATCAATAGAAAACGCTGGAATTACATACGCAAAACCTTTGGACGTACTTACGTTGTTTTTGTACCCTGTTTCTAAACTAACTTCCATTCCCATGGTTGGAAAAGCGGCATTGTTTATATTTTGAAAGTGGTATTTTGCATTGACACCATAGAAATCTTGCTTATCAAATACACTTGAATTTGCGGGAAAACTTTGTTCTAAAAAACGTCCTGCAGTCCGTTGTATTTCATTGCTTTCATACGATAATCCAGCTTGAAAGCTTCCTCCAAGTTGACCGCGCCATATTAATGATGGCGTAAATCGTATGGTTCTTATTTTTACACGATTATAGTCTAAATCGACTTCCAAACCATCATTTTCTTCTGCTTCAGGGTTTGGTGTATTGTTTCCAAATCCAAAGAAGTTTACAGCATAGTTTGGACTGTTAAAGTTGACATCTAATAGTAAATTCCAACGTCCAACTACATTCCCAAATTCTCCTGTATATCCTACATCAAATCCGTTTGTAGCAAAGTAATATGCGCCTCTAATTGTGTGGCGTGATGTAAACGGATTACGTTCAAAACCAAAGTCAGTAATTGTTGTGGAGAATCCTAATTTGAAACCATCATCTGGATTAGATCCTATGGTTGGTAATATTTGTGTAGTTCCGTTTTTTAGTTTTTTGTAATCGTATACATTGGTTTCATAATTGTCTGTCAACACTTTTGTTCCTTTGTTGGTCACAATGGTATTTTTTTTTGATCTATAATCGTAAAATGTTAGTTTTTTACCATTTTTAATATCATACGTATCATTGTTTTGTCCACCAATTAAACGTATTTTAATAAGGTTATTTCCTTTTCCAAATACATGAAATACATCGTCATCATCTAAGGCATAAATCCAGATTTCTTTGGTTTCAGTTTTCGCATATATTCGTTCGTGAAATATATCTTTTTTCTTTCCTCCTTTTATTCTGTATGCCGTAACTTTTGTTTGTCCGTTTGGCATGCGTTCCACATCAAACCAATCGTCTTTATTTGTTCCTTTTATGACCGCAAGTTTGTTAACGAGCTTGTAATACCGATCCGAGATTGCTTGTAAATTTTCACGTCTACCTTTAAGGTATTTTTTTATTTCTTCTAATGATTCGCCTCGTACTTCAGGCGGAAATGACAGAAATGCCTTTTCAATAACTTCATCAGTTACACCTTCTTGAATGCGCTTTACTTCCGCGTCCCAAATTTCTTTTTTAGACTGTTGAATGAGTTCCATATCTAACGGATATGGTTCCACATTGATCCCTTTTACATCTTCTAAGTCTTCTTCATATTTACGTAATAAACGTGCTGTAGGAATTATTTTGACCGCAGTTCCCAATAAAAAACCATCAGACATTTTTGAAAATGCTTGATCGCGATCTCTTGGCATTGGACGGTATACTTTTTTGCCGTTTTCTTTAAATTCAATCCAACGCCATTGATCTTGGTGTCTGTCCCAATCGCCAATTAACATATCAAATAAACGTGCGCGAATGTAAGATGCTTCATCAATGACTAAATCTTCATCTTTGTGCAATTGCTTCATTAAATCGTCTGTGCTCAATAATTCGTCTTGGTATCCAAAACTTGCTTTGCTGCTGTGACCTTCAGAAGTGTGTTCTTCTATCATGTACAATTCGCCACCAAACTCATCATTATATTGTCCGAGTGCATTTTGTTTTGGCACATAATATAGTATTGGATTTGTGTGATATACTTGTGCGGCATCTGCCAAAGTTCCTACTGCAAAAGGTGCATACGGATGCGCTCCTGAGAAGACATCCAACAGTAAATCTTCTGTAATGGTATCGTCAAATTGTCCTTTTATGTATTGGTCTTTAAATAAAACTGCTTGTAAATAACGCAATGCTTGTTTGCGCAACGCACGCATTACATATTGCGTTCCGTTTTTGTCTTCTAATCGCAAGGATTTTGATTGGTTTCCACCACCTTTTCGCACAGGTTTTAATCCGCCATATAAAGTATCTAAATCCACTGTTGGCGCAGTTACAGGTGTGCTGTAGAGTTCACGATACCGTTCTCCCCATAAAAATTTATAAAAACTTGATTTTTTTGTTTCTTCTTTGGTATAGATTGATGCTGTCATTTCTTTTGGAAATGTTTCTGGATATACCGTTTTTTCTTCTGTCGCTTCCGCGCGAATTACTTCTGTTTCAAACACTATTTTTTCGTCTTCAGCAGCATAAAAACGCACATAAGATGAACCATCCTTAAATACATCTAACCGAGCAAAACCTTGAGTTCCGTACGAAAATAGTCCGCCACCAACATTGCGTGTTCCCGATTTTTTAGCACCTGAACCACTTACTATTTGACGCAAATTGTCCTCTACAATGTATTGCAAACTGTGTTCATGTCCTGATACAAAGATGACTTTATCATTTTCTTGTGCTAGGGTAATGATGCGTTTTCTGAGTTCTTGATAGCGTTTATTTGAAACATCGACATTGGCAACTCCGCTTGTCGTACGAATTAAATTTTTGAGAGATCCCAATACAGGAACTGGTGATAAGTGACTTTTAAATGTGTATTGACCACCATGCGAACCATTTGTATATATTGGATGGTGCAACGCAACAATGGTTGTTTTTCCACGTGCTTTTTTGACCAAGCTACTAAATTCTTCTAAAAACTTGGTACGTGTTTTTATTTCACAATCGTCATTTATGGTTGGATGTTTGTCCCAATTAGTGATGTACCATTGTGTGTCAATTAAAATAAGTTCTATATCGTCACTTACGTGAATTTTTTCAATTGGACAGCCATTTTCCGGTAGAAATGTATTTTTCCCTAGTATGTTTTCAATATATTTTTCTTGTCGTTTTAAGCCTTCTAAACCTTTGCTATACCAATCATGATTTCCTGGAATAAAAATCGTTTGTCCTTTAAAATCTTTTACAATACTTGTTTGCGCATCTAATTGATGTGCTGCAAAAGCTCTTTTTTTATTTGATTTTTTTGGCAAACCCGCAGGATAAATATTGTCTCCTAAAAAGATTGCAGTACTATTTTTAGCAGCTTTTTGCAATTCTTTTTCCATCATTTTGAGTGCAATTGCTTTTTCGCCTAAAGGAGAGTTTCCTGCATCTCCAATTAAATAAAAAGAGTGTATAATTTCTTTGTCTTTCGGAAACGGATTCATACTTTGTTTCTCTGCATATTGTGCTTTGAAAGTCGCACATGCACTAAAACACAATAAAAGAACTACGATTCCTACTGATTGTAAAGATTTTATCATTAGTTGTTATTTGGTATTTTAAATATACTAATTCATTTTTGAAATGTTCAATTTATAGATACGTAGTTTTCTAAAAAGTGAATGACTTTTTGTTCTGGCATTTCACATGGTTTTAAAATTTCACGTGTGCTTGTACAGTAATAGTTGAGACTTATAAAGTTGTTTCCGCCTAACTTTGAAGCATAGACTTTATAGCTTTTCCCTTGGTTAAACTCACTTTTAGTCACACTATATCTAGTATTTTCATACAATACTTCCGAATATCCGAGTGGCAATTGCTGAATTTTTTTTAGCATTTTCATTTGATGCACTTCTTAAACTATAGTGTTATCATTCCTGCAAAGGTAACAAACGCTGCAAACATTTATCTAATACAGTTTCACGCGGATTTCGTAATTTTTTAGTTCCAATAGTAATTGTTGGAAAGTTTAGTTTTCTGTTTTCATACAAATTCCGAAGTGCTTCTGCATGGTCTTTATTTTTATGAACGTCTAAAAATTGATATGGAAGTTTTTTGGTTTGTAGCAGCTTTTTGTAGCAGTCTGGTTTATGACAGGTTTCTGTTCCGTATAATTTTATTTTAGGAATGCCTTTCATGTTTTATGAGTCTTCTTTTTTCTGATCATCTTACAAGAACATGTTTAACAAAACCTTATGAAAGGTTCCGTAAAATATAAGACTAATTGATACGTTTTATTCTTCTTTATAGAACATTAATTAAAGTTTAGTATTTTTACTCAAATTAAAGAAATCTTTATGGATACGCTTATTGTTGAAGTTGAAAAGTATGTTATTGACTTTTTGAATAGAAAAGTTGATAAATCTTATGTATATCACAATTTAACACATACAAAGTCAGTTGTAAATAGTACCAAAGAAATTATTGAAGGTATTAGCATTGAAGAAAAACAAGCGCAACAACTTATTATTGCTGCTTGGTTTCACGATACGGGTTATTCAAAAGGAATTGAGAACCATGAAGAAGAAAGTGTTGAAATTGCGACTAATTTTTTAAAGCAGCATGCAGTTTCTGACGAAGATTTAAACGCCATCAATGCGCTTATCATGTCAACAAAAATGGGCACTAAACCCAGTAATTTGTTGGAACAAGTAATTTGTGATGCCGATTGTGGTCATATTGGAAGCAAGAATTTTGAAGATTTAACAGAGTTGCTTCGCAAAGAGATAGAACTTACACAAGACGAATCTATTTCAGAAGCGGAATGGCTTCAGGAGAATATTGATTTTTTATCTGAAAAGCATACATTTTACACGCCTTACGCTGCAAAGAATTGGCAAAAACGCAAAGGAAAAAATCTTTCTAAATTATTAAAATCGCAGAATAAAGTTTCAAGAGATGTTCAAAAATTGAAGCAAAAGAAAGACGAATTAAAGTTTAAGAAAGAAAAAATAGAACTTCCAGAACGTGGAATTGAAACCATGTTTCGTGTTGCGTTGCGAAATCACATCACGCTAAGCGATATTGCTGACACGAAAGCAAATATACTATTATCGGTAAATGCCATTATTATTTCGATGGTGTTGTCTAATTTGGTTTCTAAACTTGATAATCCTTCCAATGATTATATGATTATCCCAACTATTATTTTCACTGTGTTTACTGTTACTTCCATGGTACTTTCTATTTTAGCGACACGACCAAATGTAACGCAAGGAAAGTTTGATAAACAAGATGTGGCTGATAAGAAAGTGAATTTATTGTTTTTTGGAAATTTCCATCAAATGAAGCTTGACGAGTTTGAATGGGCAATGGGTGAAATGATGAAAGATCGCGATTATTTGTACGGTTCACTCACAAAAGATTTATACTTTTTAGGACTCGTTTTAAACAGAAAATACGGCTTGTTACGCACTACCTATACCGTTTTTATGATTGGTATTGTAGTAAGTGTAGTGTCGTTTGTTGTTTCTTTTTACCTTAGAGATCCTGAAGCTGGTAGAAAAGTACAAGAAGCTACAATGGCGTTATTGCAATAAGATTATAGTGTATATATAGACCATTCACATATTTATAATTATACACTATTTGTGTATTGGAGACAAAAAAGTGTTATAAAAATTGAAATGGTGTTTGAAGTCGAGTTAGCGATAGCAGTGGAAAGCCCACAGCGAGTTTGCGAGCGCGGACTTGAAACGAATAGCGCGACCTAAAGCGATAGCGGAAGGAAACTCCAAAAATTAATTTAATAACATTGATGTTTTTATTTAAATTCCTCCATAAGCTCATCTATTGTCAAGGATGATTTTTTACAAAAGTCTTCCTGATATATTACTTCTACACGCAACGCTCGCAAACCGGAAACACCTTGCAGGTCTTCTAATTCGAGTTTTTCAAGCTTTCCAAAACAGTTTTTAGACTGCATATATTTGATGTACTTAATGTATTCGAGCGCGTCTTTGTCTTGCGAGTATACAATGGCAATTTTCCCAGGAACCGTTAAGCGTTGTGTCGTATTTTTAATATTTGCTTTGTCAATACGTTTTTTGATGATTTCGTAGCGAATGTTGTATGCGCCATCTACATCAAATTGTTTTTCGTCCATGCGGAATTTAATCGCAAGTGGATTGCTATGTACTAATATTAATGAAGCTACTTGCAAATCGTGCTCCATTTGCTTTCGGGCACTGTGTGCCACTTGTTCCATTTCGTACATGTTTTGCAATTGCCACAAACGCAAGTTGTACAAGTATAGTTTGTGAAACGCTTTATCTTTTACCAACGATTGCCCGATGTACATGTTATACTCAACACCATCCGTTTTGTAACGTTCAAAGTAATGCGGAAACATCATTTGCGCTTCTTCCTGCTTTTTGTCAATGTACGTAGACAGTTTTATGTTTAGGATATTTACACTGTCTTCGTATGCTTTTCGCTTGTCGTATACAACTTTCAAATTGTCATCTAAGCTATTGATATATTCTGTGATTAATA
Organism: Kordia sp.; assembly: GCF_045105435.1. Classification (GTDB taxonomy): domain Bacteria; phylum Bacteroidota; class Bacteroidia; order Flavobacteriales; family Flavobacteriaceae; genus Kordia. Next base: position 9,022 of record NZ_JBGCDL010000310.1, read on the forward strand.
GTGCTAACGTAGGACTTGTGGCTTTTAAATGATTGAATACCGGATAGATATCTTTCTTTAAAAATTGTAAAATTCCAACTTCATCACCTGCTTTTAAACCTTCTTTTGTTTCGTTTAGATACGAAACTATACGAAAAATTAACTCTTCATAAATAGGTAAATTATCTTGTTGCAAAGCGGCTTCTAGCACTTTTATAGCCAATTGCAATTGTGTTGTTAAATCTTCTTTTATAGCTTCATTTCGCGCCAAAGATGAACCTTTAATATCACTTTGTCCAAATAACGGATATACTTCTTCAAATACAATATCTTCAATTACTGGATCTTCTATTTGATCTGCTATTTTTTGTTGATATTTCTCTGCTGCATCATAAAAACGCCATTTTACCGAAGAATGAATTGACGTGTATTGTTCTTGAATAGTAGCTTCTAATATGTTTTGATAATCTTCGGAAGCACGTGAAACCGCCGATTGAAATACAGGAATAATGTCCTTTAGTTTTTGTTGATTTACAGAATTTAACTCGTACGCTCTTGGAGAAGCAATTTCTAACACGGCCAAATCTCTTCCTTTTGAAGCTACAATTGGAATTAAGATGATACTTTGAATTCCTTGTGCTTTTAGTCGTTTGTAAAAATCATTTTCACCAGATAGTTGTGCGTATTGTTCCAGATCGGAAATAGCAATTTCTTCTTTTTTATTAAAAATACGATCTGTAATGCCTTTGCAGAAAAACTCATTACACTCCACTTCTTTTTCGTTGTTAAATAACAAACTTTCAGATCGTTTTAGATGACTTCTTTTTGTGTCTTTATCAATATTCCCGAATACGGAAAAGCCTAATTTTAAATCTCTTATATTAAAAAACTCACTTAAGTTTTTACGCAATGAAGCTACTAAATTATCATCGCTTCGCAGTAAGTTTTCACGAATAGATGATAAAGTTTCGTCAAAAGTAACATCAAATAAATTCATGATTCCGAATCCTTTGAAAATGTAACTATCTGGTGGAAACTTTTGTTTCCACACTTCAATATTGTCGTAATTGTCTAGTAGTAAATGAACGTCTTCTTTGGTAATTTTTGGCGCATTTTCGGTTGGAATTACTTGGCAAAAATCGCCATTAAAAGCAACTCTATAGTGTTTTGTAATTCCTAATTTATTATCTGGAATATCAAAAAAGAAAGGTCGTTTTAAATCTATTGTATATCCGTAATACACATTTAGGATTAACACACAGGCGTGCAAATACAATTCTTTTTCATCTAAATTTCGTGCTGTAAAATCGTAGGCATCACCTACATTTTCTAGTATTTTTTTGAGTCGATTAGAGTATTTGAATGATTGAAACGAAAATGGAATGGTTGCCACTTTAATTTCATTATTAGTAAGAATTTCAGGAAACAATCCATCTAAAACTAAATCAATTTGCTCCTTATAATCTTCAAGTTTTGAGAAGTCTGTAAAGCCTTCACGCAATACCGGATATTTATCCAAATACTCTGTAATTTCAACTGCAGATTTGTGATACGGATGATTTTTGTCCTCCACATATTTGTCATAAAAAGAAATAACTTGATCGAAACTAATGACCAATTGTAAAGGTAAATTTAGCGTGTGATGTGTGTGTTTCTTGTCCATAATCGAAACTGTTTGATTTACAAAGATATGAAATCCTATTCTTAGTGTTTATTATTCCTCTTTCTTTAGACGTTTGTTTGTGAATTATGTTACAGAATTTAAGACTTGCTTAGATTGTTAGCGTTTTTAGTTGTGTGTTATTAAAAATGCATTGATTTGAAGCGTCTTTGCGAAAGTTTTGAAAAAACTTGTGGCAATCTGTTTGTTTCAAATACAAATTTTGATCTGTTAGAAACAGATTGCTTCGTCCTGCTTCCTTGTAAGAACGTTTTAAATGATTTTAATTCAGACGACTTACTTAGATTGTTAGACGTGCGCTTCGCTTTTGGGGTTTTTGCTAATGAAATCACTTTTATGTTTCAAAGTACTTCTCGATACAATTTTTCTTCATTGCATTCCGAAAAATCACTCGAAGAGACGTTTGGAATTCTATATCACATTTGAAACACTAACGTCTTTTCGATTTTTGAGTGAAGCGAAAAAATTGCACTTCGGTAAACTCAGCAGAACTATCGAGAAATACTTAGATTTTTAGACTTGTTAGATTTTTTCACATAACGTCACACTGAACTTTTATGCTGAGCGAAATTGAAGTGTGATTTAATATTGTTTTAGCATCTTTCCGTTCAACTTTTAGAATACTCTATATTACAATCAAAAAAAGAACATCTTTACAAAAAAGATTCTTCATCTTGTTTTTTTAACAATTTATTACTTATTTTTACTGAAAGAAATTTCTTTTTTAAGTCTGACAAACCGAAACAAAGACTAAAAATATTGAAAGTAGGTATTATATTAAATACACTAATCATGTTAAAAAACATCTTAGAACTAAACGGAGTTACCAAATTAAATAAAGAACAACAAAGCAGTGTATGTGGTGGTGTTACAAGAGAAGAGTACTGTGACACATTAAGAACTATGATCGTTGATGCTATTAATGGAAATGGAGGAACTAATGACGTATCACTTTCTTCTCATTTTTATAACGTAAATTGCGCTGCACACGGACAAGGTCCTATTTACTAGTAGCACTCAAAAGTTGTCTAAAAAGTGATACTCTTTAGACAACTTTTTTAAAACATAATATGAAATATTTACAGGTATTTTTCTTAATATTTTTTATCAATAGTTCTTTTGGCTATGAGCATACAATTCCTTTTGAGCTCGTTCATAATAATATCATATTACATTCACAACTCAACGGAATTGACTGTAAATTAATGTATGATACTGGCGCGCGTTCTTTTCTTTTGAATACAGAATTTGCAAGCAAAAATTCTATTACAGCAGCAAAAGCTTTCCGAGGACAATTAAAAGGTACTTTTGGTGATGCTAGTATGAAAATAAAATACCTACTCATTGAGGATTTAGATGCGATTGCAGGCGATTTGTATGATGGAATTATTGGAATTGATTTTTTTAAAGATTTTATTGTAAAGATTGATTACAAAAATAAAGTATTGAGTTTGTCTGATTCTTTTGAAGTTTCCACAGATTATATAAAAGTACCAACCAATCATCTCCTCCGAAATCCGACGTTTTTGTATTGGTTTACCGCTAAAGTTGAAATTCAACTTTCTAACGGAAAAACAATACAAGGAAATTTTTTAATTGATACAGGAAGCGGAAGAAGCGTTTCTTTCACTAATAAAATTTCCAAAGCATTACTCAATGACGATTCCCTAAAAAAAGTACCAACCAAAGGCGCAAAAAGTAGTTTTATTGGGTTTAAAAATCCAACGTATGTAAAAGTTCCAAGTGTAACAATTGGTAATTTTTCAGCAACCGATTATGTGGTGGATTGTAATACCGATATTCATAAAGAAACCACAAAAGTGATTGACGGCATTTTAGGAAGTGAATTTTTAAAAAACTTTACGATTGTGATCAATTTTAAAGAATCTTCAATCTATTTTAAGCGAAATACAACTTCAAATGAACCAATTACCAATTCTTTTTATTCTGATGGATTTCAACTGAAAGATCACCGAAAATCTGGAAAAGGTATTTTAATTTCTTCAATCATACAATCTGACTTGTTTGAACATCCTATAAAAATTGGAGATGAATTATTGGAAGTTGACGGCAAACCTGTGAGTAACATCAATTTCAATTTATTAGAAAAAAAGAAAAGCCAACTCAACAGCAAAATTCTTTACAAAATCAAGCGAAAAAGAAAAGTCTTTTCTATTACTACGAAAGTAAAAGATATTTTTGAGTGAGTTTTAAATTTTGAACTTGCCTAGATTACTAAACTTCTTAGATTTTACCGTTTTGATTCCGAGTACTTCTCGATACAATTTTTCTTCATTTTATTCCGAAAAATCAATCGAAGAGACGATTTGCAGTTGTAAAACGCATTTGAAACATGAACGCATTTTGAAGCAGCGCGGAAAGAAATCGATTTTATACACTCCTAACTCTCCGGTGCCAACTCAACCTCCAAACCATCCAACTCAGCCGTCATTTGAATTTGGCAACCCAAACGGCTGTTGTCTTCTACGTAGAACGCTTCTGCAAGCATCATATCTTCGTCAACGCTCATTTCGGGTAATGCATGCTCAGATTTCACATAACATTGACACGAAGCACACATGGCCATTCCACCACAAATTCCAATCGTTCCTTCGGGAGCGAGTTCGTATGAACGTACGACTTCCATAAGATTCATTGCCATATCGGTTGGCGCTTGTATTTCGTGTGTAACGCCTTCTCGGTCTGTTATTTTTATGTTGATGTCTACTTGTGACATTTTAGATGTACGATTTTATGATTTACGATTGTTGATTGTTGATTGTTGATTGTTGATTGTTGATTGTTGATTGTTGATTGTTGATTGTTCTCGATACTATTTTTTCGCTTTGCTCAAAAATCACTCGAACTGATGTTCTACTATGATTCGTCTTTACGAGGAACGATAGTGACGTGGTAATCTGTTTATCGTAAAAACAAATTCTGCTATTTGAAGTAACAGATTGCCACGAATCTTTCAAAATTCTCGCAATGACGTTTCAATTCAACGTTAATTTATTGCCTTTACAACTGCTTTTGGTGCTTCTTTACGCGTTCCATCAAAACCATCAATTCCGCTTACAGTGGTGTATTTCATTACATATTTTTTGTCTGGAAATATACGCTGATATGCACTTTGACACATTAAGGTTGCTTCGTGAAATCCGCAAAGAATCAACTTCAACTTTCCGGGATAGGTATTTACATCACCAATAGCGTAAATTCCTGGAATGTTCGTTTGATAGTCGAGCGTATTGTCAACTTTAATTGCGTTTTTCTCAATTTCTAATCCCCAATCTCCAATTGGACCCAATTTTGGTGCCAATCCGAATAGTGGAATAAAATGATCGGTTTCTAAAGTAAACGATTCTTCTCCTTTTTTTACAACCTCAACACCAGTTACCTGTTCTTCTCCATGAATTCCTGTGATTTCCGCAGGCGTTATTAGGTTAATTTTTCCTGCATTTTTGAGTTCCTGTACTTTTTCAACAGAATCTAATGCGCCACGGAATTCCGTTCGTCTGTGTACTAAGGTAACTTCCGAAGCTACGTCTGTTAAGAAGATACTCCAATCGAGTGCAGAATCTCCTCCACCCGCAATGACAACTTTTTTGTTGCGATATATTTCTGGATCACGAATGATATATTCGACACCTTTGTCTTCGTAGTTTGCTAAGTCTTGAATTGGTGGTTTTCGCGGCTCAAAACTTCCCAATCCGCCAGCAATGGCAACAATTGGCGCATGATGTTTTGTTCCTTTATTTGTAGTTACGATGAATGTTCCATCGTTTAGCTTTTCAATGGTTTGCGCGCGTTCTCCTAGTGTAAATTTAGGTTCAAACGGCTCAATTTGTTTCATTAAATTGTCTACCAAATCGCCCGCCAATACTTCAGGATATCCTGGAATATCATAGATTGGTTTTTTTGGATAAATTTCTGAGCATTGTCCACCTGGTTGTGGCAACGCATCTATTAAGTGACATTTTAATTTTAATAATCCTGCTTCAAATACAGCAAAAAGTCCTGTAGGACCTGCTCCAATAATGAGTATATCGGTTTTAATCATTTTTCTTTACTAATAATTCTGATACAAAAATAATAAGTGCGCGTGTGCGTTTTTATGACATTTATCAGTTAGTCAACGCTGACTACTTTTTCTATTTGTGGCACGTGTTTTTTAATGGTCATTTCAACACCCGATTTTAGTGTCATTTGATTCACACTACAACCTACGCATGCACCTTCAAGCTGTACTTTTACTAGGCTATCATTTTCAATTCCTACGAGTCTGATATCGCCACCATCACTCTGTAAAAAGGGACGAATTTCGTCTAAAGCCTTTTCTACATTGTCTTTTATTTCTTCGCTAGTCATCTGTATCTTGTGTTTAGGTGATTTATTTTTTCACGGCTGAACATCCAGCCATTGTTGTAATTTTTATAACTTCCGTAGCAGGCAAACTGTCGTTTCTGTTTACCACTTCTTGCACTACATTTTGAGTTAATTTCTCAAAAGCTGCTTCAATTAGTGAACCTGTTTGCATTGCTGCTGGTCTTCCTACATCTCCAGCTTCACGAATGCTTTGCACCAATGGAATTTCTCCTAAAAATGGCACTTCTATATCTTGTGCTAAATGCTTTGCACCTTCTTTTCCAAAGATGTAATATTTGTTATTTGGCAACTCTTCAGGAGTAAAGTACGCCATATTTTCTATAATTCCCAATACTGGAACGTTTATACTTTCTTGCTGAAACATTGCTACACCCTTTTTTGCATCTGCCAAAGCGACATTTTGTGGTGTACTTACAACCACTGCGCCCGTGATTGGTAGCGATTGCATGATGCTTAAATGAATGTCTCCAGTTCCTGGAGGTAAATCGATTAGTAAAAAGTCGATTTCGCCCCAAGCGGCATCAAAAATCATTTGGTTTAAGGCTTTGCTTGCCATTGGTCCACGCCAAACTACTGCTTGATTTGGTTTTGTAAAGAATCCGATAGAAAGAATTTTAACTCCGTAACTTTCTACAGGTTTCATTTTTGATGCACCATCTACACGAACTGCTAGTGGTTTTTCGCCTTCCACATCAAACATTATTGGCATTGATGGTCCGTAAATATCGGCATCTAATACGCCCACTTTAAAACCCATTCCCGCTAAGGTTACCGCTAAATTTGCTGTTACAGTTGATTTCCCTACACCACCTTTTCCAGAAGCAACAGCAATAATGTTTTTAACATTTGGCAATTGCTTTCCTTTTATTTCTGGTTTTGCTGGCGCTTCAACCTTTATATTTACTTTTACTTTTGCATCTGCATATACTTTTTGGCGCAATACCGCAGTAATGTCTGCTTCTACTTTTTTCTTTGCCTGTAATGCAGGATTTGTAATAACGATATCTACTACAATTTCATCAGCAAATGTCATGATGTTTCGGATGGCTCCGCTTGCAACCATATTTGCACCTTCACCAGGAACGGTAATGGTACTTAATGCTGCTTGTATATCTTTCTTTTCTATTTTCACTTGAATGTATTTTTATCAATAATATAAATTGATTCTAAATTGCAAAGATACAGCGAAATGTTTAGAATTTGAAGTTGTTGTATTGAAATGATTGATTGCGCGATACAATCTTATTATGATACTTTACCTACTACACTTTGTCGAAAAGTAGCAGCTTTGTTATTTTTTGAGGGTATTTTTTCTTTTATTTGTTTATCCCTCCCCCGATTAAATGTTACCTACTTATGAAACAACTTTATTTTTCGTTGCTTTTACTATTTTCTGTACAAGCAATTCAAGCCCAAATTGTAAATATTGGAGATCCAAATCTCAAAACCGAATTAATTGCCGATGGTGTTGATACTAATGGTGATGGAGAAATTCAAATTAGTGAAGCACTTGCGGTTACTAGTTTAAACATAAGTGGCAATCAAACGAGAACTTTTGAAGGTATTGATCAATTTACAAATCTTACAAGTTTGACTATTGGATCAGCATCTTATCCTTTTGATGAATACACTAATCTTGATTTAAGAAAATTAACAAATCTTGAAGTTCTGAACTGTTCTTTTGGTATCAATGGAGAAGTGAATGTTTCTGATTTGAATAACTTGAGAGTATTAAATGCAGGAGTTGCTACATTTAGTAATATTTATAAATTTAATTTAACAGGAGCAACCAACTTAGAAGAGTTTATATATGGCCCAACAAATTCGGGAGAACCTAATGAACCACCAGTCCAGGCATATTTTAACAATTTAACAAGTTTAAAGAGATTAGAAGTATACCAAAATAGGATTACTTCTTTAGAGATTGGAAATTTATCAAACTTGGAAGCCTTGTATTGTTCAACGAATGAAATTACATCTTTAGACTTGTCTAATTTAACCAACCTTACACAGTTTTCATGTATTCAGAATCAACTAACTTCATTAGACTTAAGTAATACCAATGTTTCTAATGATTTGAATTTTTCTTATAATCCGTTAACAACTTTAAATACAAGAGATGGAGTTGTAAATAGCTTTAATAATTCTGCTTTTGAAAACACCAATATTCAGTTTATCTGCTCTGATGCAAGCGAGCTTACAACAGTTCAAAACAGTGTTACGAGTGCAGGATATACAGGTGTTACTTTTGAAACCGATTGCGCACCAACACCTAGCACTCCATATTATACTATTCAAGGAAAAAACACTTTAGATACTGACTTAAACGGTTGCGATGTTGGAGACAGTTTTTTAGCAGCAGTTGAATATACCATTTCAGATGGCACAAATGATGTAACAATTTATACAGACAAGCTTGGGAATTATGAATTTGTTGGAAAAGCAGGTACGTATACCATTACACCTACTGTTCCTGATTCAAATTATTACACATTTTCTCCTGCAAGTGTTACAGTAAACCTTCCGGCAGATGGAACTATAGTTATACAAGATTTTTGTTTAACTCCAAATGGAGCTCCTGTAGTAACTTCTCTTTCTGCGCAACTAAAAAATGATATTATTGCGCAAACGAATGTTGACACGAATGGCGATGGCGAAATACAAATTACGGAAGCTGAAAGTGTGACAAGTTTAAACGTAATAAGTCCAATTATTAAAGGATTAGATGATTTTATAAATATTGAAACGCTAAATTGTAATGGTTCTTCAATTTTTGCCGATCCTTTTAATACAGTTTGGGTGTTACACTTAGACGTAAGTCCGTTGGTTAATTTGAAAAACTTGTACGCTTCTGGGAATCGAATCGCCACGTTAGATGTAAGTCAAAATACAAATGTGGAACGTTTAGATTGTAGCGGAAACTTGCTAAATTCTTTACTAGTAACCAATAACCCAAATTTAAAATATTTATCTTGTGGAAATATTACAGCAGGCCCATTTATTCCTCCTGGCGCATATTCTGAGGTAAACAGAAATACGTTTAAAACATTAGATTTGAGCAATAATACTTTGTTAGAATCTGTAAATTGCTCGTATGCTACCATGGAAGGAATTGTTTTTGGAAGCAACACAAACTTAGAAACAATTTACTGCATAAACAATGGCCTTACTTCGCTTGACATTTCGCAACTTCCAAATTTAAAAACCTTGCATTGTTATACAAATGATGGTACAAGTGGTTATATTCCAAATAGTGAATCTAATCAACTTACAGCACTAGATACTTCACAAAATACAAACCTAGAAAACTTGTTATGTTATGGAAATGCTATCACTTCTTTAGACACCTCTTTAAATATAAACTTAGAAAATCTTAGTTGCAGCAGTAACCTTTTAACTTCTATTGATATTTCGCAAAATAGCAACTTGCTTTATTTTAACTGCAGTAATAATCCACTAAACAGTTTTGATATTTCGCAAAATACAGGATTAAAAACATTAGGCTGTGCCAATATTGGACTCACCACGCTAGATTTAAGTACGCTTCCAGAGTTATTCAGCATAAATTGTTCTGATAATCAACTAACAACACTCGATATTTCTCAAAATCCAGCACTTCAATATTTGACTTGTCAAAACAACCTAATTACACAGTTATTTGTAAAAAATGGAAATAATTTTGAGACCACCGTTACAGATGATTATTACTATACGTATCATTTTAGGTATTCAGGAAATCCACTAGAATATATCTGTGCAGACGATTTTGAAATTGAGGAAATTTTAAATTATATGCCTTCTACTATAAATGCGGCAGTTAACACCTATTGCTCGTTTACACCAGGCGGAAGCTACAATACTATTCAAGGAACAGTTCGTTTTGATGGAAATAGTAACGGTTGTGATGTAAACGATAACACATATCAATTCTTGAATTTTAATTTAACAAATAGTGCAAACGAAACTTCCACAATTGCAACACAAACGGATGGTTCGTATGCGTTTTATGCTGCTGATGATGATTCGTACACAGTAACTCCTGTACTTGAAAATCCAGCATATTTTACGGTTTCTCCAGCAAGTATTACGGTCAATTTCCCAACTGATGCGAGTCCGTTTACACAAGATTTCTGTGTAACACCAAATGGTACACATAATGATGTGGATATACTATTGATTCCTTTAAATCAAGCCAGACCAGGTTTTAACACCAATTACAAAGTAGTCTATAAAAACAAAGGAAATACAATAGTATCTGGCGCAATTAATTTGACGTTTGAAGATGATTTTATGGATCTTGTTTCTTCGAATCCTATGACAGATTCACAAGCTGTTAATTCACTACTGTGGAATTATACGAATTTATTGCCGTTTGAATCGCGTGAAATTTTCTTCACAATGAATTTAAACGCACCAACAGATTCGTCATTTCCTTTAAATGCTGATGATACTTTAGCTTTTGAAGCTACAATTAGTCCTGTAGTTACTGATGAAACTATGGACGACAATACAAATACGCTTTCGCAAATTGTGGTGAATTCTTTTGATCCGAATGATAAAAATTGCTTGCAAGGAACTGAAGTCACAACGGATGTTGTTGGAAAGTATGTAGACTATATGATTCGTTTTGAAAACACAGGAACTGCCAATGCAATCAATGTTGTTGTAAAAGATGAGATTGATACCGCAATGTTTGATCCAAGCACATTGATTGTCACAAATGCAAGTCATTCCGTTGCTACAAGATTTACCAATGCAAACACGGTAGAGTTTATTTTTCAAAATATCAATTTGCCTTTTGATGATGCTTCTAATGATGGTTTTGTGACGTTTAAAATAAAAACACTTCCCACTTTAGACATTAACGATACGTTTGAAAATGAT
>NZ_JBGCDL010000311.1:0-7972 GCF_045105435.1 Kordia sp.
CAGCTCCAGCTTTTAACTGATCTAAATTTTCTAGTTTAGCAATCGTGTTTTTTATAAACTTTAGTTTTCTCATAAGAAATATTTAAATGTTTTTAAATAGGATTGTAAATGTATAAGATTGTGACTTATGAAAGTGAAAAATAATTTGATGATTTATAAATTGTCATTCTTTAACTTCTTTAAATAGTAGGATGGAGAAATTTCTGTTTGCTTTTTAAAAACTCTACTAAATGTTTCATGCCTAGTAAAACCAAACTGTTCTGCAATATATTTTAAGGTATATAATTGGTATTTTTTTTCGCTTTTCAATTTTACCAATACTTTGTTGATTCGATATTCATTCAAATAATTTGCGAATGATTTTCCTTTATGTTCATTAATAATCTTTGAAAGATATGAAGTATTGGTGTCAATTTCTTTAGCTACATAACTCAATGTGCAACTTGTTGCCAAATAATATTCTGTTTTCTCTAATTGATCAAGCGAAGCTAAAATGCGTTGTACATTTGTATCTTCTATTTTTGTATTATTGATTGTTGCTGGAACTGACTTTTCTTGTGGAGCCGGTTTTTCAAGTTTTTCAAGAATGGCTACTAATTTTTTACGGTTGTTGCGATTCTTTTTATAATAAAACAGTGCAATCAATCCAATAAAAATAATAATCGTTATTGTAATAAAAAGAATGTTTTGTTGTTTGTTTGAAGCTTTCGTTTCTATTTGAGAAATCTTTTCTTCCAAGATCGACACATCGTATGCATTATGTAAATTTGCATATAATTTCCGATTGTCTAGATGAATTTTACTGCTAAAGGTTTTATACTTCTCTAAATTTGCATTGGCTTTTTCATGATCCTGTACATTAAAATAATTTTTAGCTAATAACAAATAAATCTCAGGTGTATCATTAAAATGGAAATCTTTATCAGCTAAAATCGTATTTGCTTTTTCTAGGACAGTAATTGTTGCTTCATGATTTTGTAATTCATCATACAATCTTCCCAAGTATAAATACAAAAATACACTCCATTTAGCGTCATCTTCCTCTTCAAAATAGGATAAGGATTCTTGAAATGATTTTAAGGCTTTATCATATTGTTTTATTTCTTGAAGCCATTGTCCTTTTGTGCTTAGAACTAAAAAATGCCCTAAAGTGTCATTATACTGTTTACTTTTTTTCAATCCTAAATCAATATAATATTTTGTAGAATCTAGATGTTTAGAATTCAAATCTAATCTATAAATGTCCAAATGCAATTCGCCAATAAGATGAATAGCACCAACCTCATTATAAAGTTCCTTTTCTTTTTCATATCCTTTTAGTGCTAAATGAACATCTTTTAAAGCTTCATGCGGACTTTGTAGTTCTTTTTTGATTAAAGCAACATTATTTAGTCCGACCAAAGTCATGTATGGATCATCAGCTTCAATTACTTTTTGGTAATGTTTAAATGCTGTTTCTAAATCTCCTTCGTTATAAGCTAGCGTTCCTTTAAAATTATAAGAATTAGCGAGCATGTAAGCATCATTTGCTTTGGTAGCATAATATGTAAGACTATCAGCAGTTTTCAGAGCAGCTTCCTTTTTTCCTTGTCTTTTATAGGCGAATACTAAATTGTAAAATGCAATATTTTTTTTCTTAATATCATTATGAACTCTAGCAATAGAAAGCATTTTGTCTGCATAAAGTTCCAAGGTTTTAAAATCCTCATTTTTGGAATTTAAAAATAAAGAATCTAACTGGTCAAATGAAAGGATATCTATAATCGCTTTTTGTTTCGCTTCTTGCGAAAAGGATTTAAAAGAAACGCATAAAAAGAAGAATACTAAGAAGTTACAAATACGTAAGAGGTTGTTTTTTTTCATTTGTGAAAGTGAACATTTGCTTGCAAAATAGAAATATTAACTAGTATACAAAACTTAATAATGTATTAAATGTTGTAAAAAAACTCTTTTAAATCAAATAAAACTTGACGTTTTATAAATTATCATGACGCTTCATAAATGCTCAAGAAGCCCTTTTTTTTCTTTCAAAATTAGCATGTTATTTAGCAGCATTGTTAACCAAAAACTTATTAAAAATGAAAAAACAGAATTTAAAAAATTTCAAATTGATTAAGAGTGTAATTTCAAATTTAGAAACTGTCAATGGAGGCGCAGCTGATACAACGAGTGCTCCTCCTCCTGTTGATAGAGAAGTTTCTGCTGGAAATTGGCGCTGTAAGTCAGTTGCAATTAAATGTAGACATAATCACGCATAATTGCTTTTAAGATTCTTTGACTAGCTTCATAGTTTGCCTATAAAATAATATAGTAAAACTTAAGTAAGTTGGTTAAAGATGGAAAAGGTAATTGATAGTATAGATTATACAAAAGACATTTATCAAGTATTGTTAAAAATTGAAGAAGCGGCTTTTGAGCCGCTTCTTTAGTATATGTTTGTGTAGAATTGAATGTGTCTAACAATCTAAGAGCGAAGCGATCTAAAGAGAAAGCAAGTCCAAAAAAACTATTTCGTAGGATCTTTTACTACAGGAATAGTATCATTCACAACCTCAGGAACTACTTCAGTTCTATTCGGATAGATGTCACTATCAGACAAATGTTCACTAATTTTCCAGGTTTCACCCAGTTGATTGATAATTTGCTCATTCCATTTTGAAGGATGTTTTGCATCAATCCAAACGACATCTTTATAGGAAACATCTACCAAAGCCAAATCGGGCGTAGAACCACCATCAAACTGCGTACTGTTTTCGCGTTTTGCCGCAATTGTACTTAGCATAAACAAACGTCTTTTTCCGCCAATATCTCTAATAAACGGTCTAAATTCAACAGGTTTGTTCACGGTCCAATCGTATTCTTTCTTCGATTCCATTACTTTCGCTGGCATAGCTGAAACTCCTGCCAGTCCTTCTTTTTTGCTTGAATGATTGTAATAATACACATCATTACTTCCATCCGCAGGAATAAAAACACTCATAGATAAACCTGTGCGATCATCGCCAATAGGTTCCAAGCCAAACCAATGATACAAACCATCATAGGCATTTTCTGTAGTGCCTGTAAATTTAAAATCGGTTACAAAAGGTTGCTGATTTTGATCTTCTATCAAATCTGGAATTTTAACCGCCGTTTTCTTATTCCACGGAAGTGGATCTGTAAAACCACCTAAAAACATCATCGATTTTGCTTGAATGCGTGATACTTTTTCCGATAAGGTATTTTGGCGTGTTAAGTACGGATATTTTTGCACATCTTCCGCTGCAATAAACGTTCCTTTTCCAATTAACAAACGCTCTAAGTAATCGTTAAAATCGTGTTTTCCAGTTTCTAAAACCATCACGCCACCAAACGTTGGATATGGAAAAAAGAATCCTTTCCATTTAATTAAACTTACTACTTGTACCCAATTTCCTTTATCGTTCTTCATATAATACGCTTCGTGCGGCTCATAATTAAACAATTGCCACGGATTGAAACGTTGTACAACCGCATTATAGGTATTTCTGCTAAATGCTAACGACTCACCAATAGAGAACGTTGCTTTGATTCTATTTTGTTTTGAAAACTGAGGAGAAGGCGATGTGCTTGATACAGAGAATAACTCTGTAATATTATTTTTTGCACGCTGAAAAAAGTATTCTTGTGCAGGCTGAATTGCCATTGTCCATTGATTGCGATCATCGACACGAACCAACTGAGGAGCAGAAACTTCAATAGTTTCTTCCAAAGATTCGTACGCCATCGTTTTGATGTTGTTGTACGGTTGAATTCGTTCATTTCTACTCAAAGGAAGCGCTGAAATTTCTTGTAAATTCATGTTGTTGTACACATTGTACGTTTGCATGTATTCATACATTCCCACAGGCCACAACATCACGTAAATTAATGCTACAGATGCTACCGTTAAAAAGCCTTTCAATAGTTTTTTGGGCGTGCTTGCTGTTTTTCGAAACGATCTGATTCCAAAAAATAAAATCGCACTAATTACCAATAATATAAAAAAGTATTTTCGTAAGAAGAGCAAAAACGGTTGGTACTCATCTCTTAAAATAAAAAGTGCGCACAAAAGAATGAATCCTACGACAATAAGGATGATTTTTTGTTTAGTTCCACGGTTCCAAAATCTTTTTAACATAGTTTTTATTTTAATAATCCTTTATCTTTTAAACGTTCTCTAGCACTCTTTTTTGGTGCTTCAGGTGCTTGGGTAGTTTCTTCTTTGGTTGCTTCGGTTGTTTCTTTTTTGTCAGAAGAAAAACTATCGGCAGCTTCTTTTCCTTTCGTTTTAATATCGTCAATAATATCTTTTCCAGTATCGACAACTTTGTCAAGAATTTCTTCTGATTTATCTTTAATTCCAACAACAAAACTACCAATATAAACTCCAATCATAGTTCCAAATACAGCAGAAACGTAATATTCTACTCTAAGTCCAAGTGGAAGAAAAAGAAAAACAATTACTACAAGAATGAATATGATGTTTACATAAATTAATCGCGGTACAAACTCTTGATTGACAAAAAAACCTTTTTTGCTTTCGGGTTTCATTTGTAACTCTTTAGAATTTGCAATTTTATTTACCGTTTTGTAGAAGCCGTTTCCTTTTGATTCTAGCCAATAGAGCGAGACGCCAAAAACGATACTTGAAATAAGTATGATAATGTCAAATGTAATCATGAGTTCCAGGTGTTTTGTTTAATTAATTTGATGACCCAACTTTGATACGATTTGTCCCATGAATTATATGTGGTGTAAAATGTTTCTTTGTCGTACCAATACAGAAAAAGCGGATCTTTATATGTGGTGGTTTTTACAATTAGTTTCCAAACGAGTTCTTGTACATGCATTGGTAAATCAGGTGTTGGGATTTGAATACATGCCAACACTTCGGTTGTTAATCCGCCTTCAACATCTAAAACATTTGCATTTTTTGTGTTTGCTTGCATTCGATCTAAAATCATCAATTGCTTTCGTGCATCGGCAGACAAACGATTCAAATAGCGTTTGTATACATTTGAATTTTCTAAAATATCACTGTACGAATGTGTCACTTCTTTGAGATGCGATAAGAAAATAATTTTTTGTACACGTTCAAAATAACCCGATAATACACTGTGTTCCGGATCGAGCACAATCATTTTTTCGGTTGCCAGCGCATTATAAAAACGTTGGTCTTCTATATGAAATGCTTGTGTTGTGGACGTTGTTTTTACTTTGTCGGCTGCTGTTTTCGATTCAAAAATTAAAATATTTTTCCCGCTTCCTTTTTTTCTAAACACAAATACGCCACCAAAGGCTTTGGTATAAAATGAACTAGTTTTATAATCAACACTGTCCATTTTTAGTGTACGTTGACGTAAATCGCCATGTTTTCTAGCGGAAGCTAAAATTTTTAAATGCAGATTTTCGTCTAAAAAATTATCTTCTTGCTGAAATTCTTTTACAAGTTCCAATTGCTTCTGTTGAACGGTATATAAATCTTCTACCACGTGAAAATCGACTGTAACTTGATTGTATTTTAGTAAATCTTCAGGTTCGTAAAAAGCGTCAATATATTGATCTAAATCGATGCAAATTGCGGCATCACGCGTAATATCTTTAATGGTATGTTTGTGTTGTTTAAATACCAATTCCATAATTTCTCTATCAAAACTATGAAAAGGTGAATACGCAGGTTTGTCGTTTTGCTTTGGTGAAAGAATAATAGCATTCGGATTGGCTTCACCTGAGTTTAGGTATAGAAAATCATCTTTTTCTTCGGCAATTTCTGGACTCCAACCCATTGCATCAATATGAAAACTGCTGAGTTGTGTTGGCGCAGTTCCTATAAAGGAAAGACATTTGTTATACCGCTTTACCAAAGCACCTGTAATAGGAACTAAGGCAGCGCCAAATAATTCAGATCGTTTTAGTTTTTCCATTAGTTAACTTAGAAATTTAGTCTAAAAATAAGCTATTCAAAGATAATATACTTTATGAGTAGCTAATTTTTGTTTCTTGTTACATTTCATACATTGAAAATCCGTGTAGTAAGCTGTTAGTAAATACTTTTTTTAAATCACTTTGGTGAATTTTATTCAAGACTCAGTATCAGTATTGAGAATATTTGTTTCATAGTTTCTCATGGTTTTGGTAATGTGCTATTGTTTCAGGCAGCATTTGTTGCCATTCATTATGAGAAATAGGAGCTATTGCATTTGCTTTTAACTCAGATATACAACGTTTCAATAACGGATATACAACTTCATATTTAGGCAGTTTCACTTTATAGTATTGCTTTATCAGTACACTGTTTACGTACCATGTTATACTTTCGTCATTATATTTTCTTTTGATGTTATTTATAATAGAAGTCGCTATAAATTCATGTTCACGTTTTGGATTGAAAACAATTTTAGCTTCAATCCATTCGTTGTTGGCTGGAAATAGATTTCGTGCTGCATAAATCATTATAGGATAGTTTTCTATAACTCCATACACATATCCATTTTCGGAATGGCTGAAATTATGTTCTTCCATAAATTTTTTGAATACTTTCTTTTTGTGTTTTCTGTAGCGATATTGTAAATCTGAAGGCGGATATTTCCAATAAAATATTGGCGAAATTAGTAGCGCAATTGCGAAAGGAATTAGCAAGATTAATAGTGTTTTATCAATCAGATCAATTGTTTCCTGTAATAAAAACAACACTCCAAAAGTAACGACTAATGTGAGGTATGTGGCTAAAAAATATCTAAAATAGGAATATTCCATTATTCATAATTTTGCACAATAGCATTTTGAAAGCATTACCGTTTAATATAATATACTTCTGCTATTTTTTTGTTTTCCACAACATACATCACCACGAATTCTTTTGCTACGCCACCATTTTTGTAGATCACTTTTTCTTGGTCGATGATTTTATTATCAGAAACAATTCGCTTTTCGATAAAACTAAACAATTCAGGTGTTTTTTTGAAAAAAGCGCCGTAGTATTCAATGAGTTTGTCTTTTCCTTCGTAACGTAATTTTTTTGGGAAATCATACACCTTAATATCCTCACTAAACAAGGCAGCATACGCTTCTATATTACGAGAATTGTAGGTGTCCATTTGTTTTTGCGCTATAATAGCGGTTTCGTTATTTTCTTGTGCAGAAACAAAAGAAACAATAAATAGAAATGCGAAAAATAGATTTTTCATGGGCTTGATTTTATGTTATTTTGAACGCTCTAAGAAATATACTTCCGTTATTTTATTGTTGAGCACTTTATACATGACAACAAAGCTAACGATAGGTGTATTTTTTTTGAATTGTACTTTTTCATGATAAACAACGGTATTTTCAACAACAATGCGGTCTTCAATAGTGCAGTATAAATCAGGATTGTTTTTAAAAAGCGTACTAAAAACTTCACGGACTTTTGCAATGCCTTTAAAATTTACTTCTTTCGGAAAGTTGTAAAATATCACATCATCACTAAAAGTAGCTGCAAAAGTATCAATGTTTTTTGCATTGTACGCATCAATTTGTTTTTGGACTAAAACATCAGCTGCGTTTCCTTTTTGAGCAGTTACGCTAAAAAAAGAAACAAAAAGAAGTAATAAAACAATGCGTTTTTTCATATTAATAAGCCTTTATTTAATCTCTAACGAAATACACTTTCGCTATTTTTCCGTTTTCTATTTTATAAATTACAATGACTTCACTAGAAACACCTTCTCTAAAGGTAACACGTTCGTGATCGATTACTGTATTTAGCCGAGTGGTTCTGTTTAATATTTCGCAATGAATTTCAGGAGCTTTTTCAAACATTCCTTCAAATTTTTTTTTATATGCTTCTATACCTTTTGTTTCGAGTGTATTCGGAAATATATATACTTCGATATCATCACTAAAATTCTCAAAGAAAGCTTCGTAGTTTTTTAAATTATACGCATTCACTTGTCTCTGTACAATATTTTCAGGTGTTTCCTTTATAATGTCT
>NZ_JBGCDL010000312.1:0-3096 GCF_045105435.1 Kordia sp.
CAAAAATGCAACAGCAAGGAAATCTTAGAACCATTAACGATTCTAGTTTCACCGTATGCGCCGCATATTGCTGAAGAATTATGGTCACGATTAGGACATGAAGGTTCTATTTCAACAGTGCCATTTCCTGTATTTGAAGAAAAACATTTGGTAGAAAGTTCCAAAGAATATCCAGTATCTTTCAACGGAAAAATGCGCTTCAAAAAAGAATTATCATTAGATTTATCGAAAGAAGAAATTGAAAAAATAATCTTGGAAGACGAACGTACAAAAGCACAATTGGACGGAAGAACTCCTAAAAAAGTAATTGTTGTTCCAGGAAAAATCATTAATATCGTAGGATAGAAACGTAAAAGTTTGGTATAAAAATAGATAGTGAGTAAAAAACTTAGATTCATATCACAAAAATAAATACAGAACATATGAAAAAATTCTTCTTTTTAATCGCACTCATTTGCATGACTACAAATGTCATGGCTCAAAAAAAGCAAGTAAAAGAACGTGCCGGTAAAAACGCTGAAGACAAACGGTTTCCAACAGAATACGCATTCCCAAAGGAATATGTAGGAACCTATGCAGGAAACTTAAGCATTGCTGATGCCGCTGGTGTAAAGCAAAATGTTCCCATGGAGCTTTCCATTCAGCCAACGGAAGATCCAAAAAAGTTTGCATACACGCTATCGTATATTGTTGCCAAGAAAAAAGACGAACGTAAATATACTTTAGTTGTAGTTGATCCTGAAAAAGGATTGTATGATTTAGACGAAAATAACGGAATTGTGTTGCGAGCCAATTACATGCGACAAACACTGTTTAGTACGTTTGAGTTAAATAATAGAATATTACACAGTCGTGTAGAATTTAACAATGATGGACGCGTATTTTTCTCTATTACAGTAACGGAAAAAGGGAAGCCAAGAAAAACGGGCGATGAAAAGTTAGTGGTTACAAGTTATCATACAACGATCATTCAAAAAGCAACTTTACGCAAAGTAGAGCGCGACTAAAAACAAAAACTGACAAAACTTCATATAAAACAAACCTCGTCTATTTGGCGAGGTTTTTGTATTTTTTATCGTAAAGTATAACAAATATGTATTATAATTTCTAGTTTTAAAGGATAATAAGTACCTTTTGAAGTAGTAAAATAGTAATGCTATTTTAGTTAAATAATTTAAATTAGAAAATATGTTTTCAACTGGATATATGCTCTTGGCGGGCGCAATAATGTTGGTAAGTGCGTTTGTCAGTAACAAGCTCAAAAGCAAATTTGCACACTATTCAAAACTACAATTACGAAATGGATTAAGCGGCGCAGAAATCGCCGAAAAAATGCTAGCCGATCATGGAATTAGAGATGTGGAAGTGATACATGTAAAAGGAATGTTGACAGATCATTACAACCCAAGCAATAAAACCGTAAACCTTAGTGAAGGTGTATATAGTCAACGAAATGCAGCGGCTGCGGCTGTAGCGGCGCATGAAGTCGGACATGCCATTCAACATGCAAAAGCGTATAAGTGGTTGCAAATGCGATCAAAATTAGTGCCTGTGGTAAATATATCAGCTAAGTTTTCGCAATATGTGATATACGGAGGAATTGCTATGATGGCAGCACAAACAGCCGGATTAGGTCAAAATGTATTGATTGCAGGACTCATCATGTTTGCTACTGGAACCGCGTTTAGTTTTGTGACACTTCCTGTGGAATATGACGCAAGTAACAGAGCTTTACGTTGGTTAAAAGATAAAAATATGGTGACGCAAGAAGAATTTGCAGGTTCGCAAGATGCACTCAAATGGGCGGCAAGAACGTATGTAGTTGCAGCACTTGGTTCATTGGCTACCTTGCTATATTTTGCGAAATATTTGAATCGAAGTTAACTTAAAAGAAATACAAAATAAAAAAAGCTGTCTGAAAAAAGTCATAATATCGTCAAACCGAACTTGATTCGGTTTCGCATAACAGTTGAGAAATTAGCTTTATGAGATTCTGGATCAAGTCCAGAATAACGGTTTTTGAGATTTTCAGACAGCTTCTTTTTGTCTTTATAAATATAGCATATTGAGCATTATTGAGATTAAAATATATTTTAATTGAAAATACCTAGCGAAGCTATCGAAATGCTATACCTTAATCTGTCGATCAATCTGTTGATTTAAGGAAATAAAAGTTTCTGTTCGTGAAACACCTTTAATCGCTTGTATTTTATGGTTTAAAATATGCATCAAATGCTCGTTGTCTTTACATAAAATCTTAATCAATAACGACCAATTTCCCGTTGTGTAATGACTTTCCATGACTTCTGGAATTTGTTCTAGTTCTTTTACCGCAGAAGGATTTCGCATGGCTTTATCCAAATACACACCGATAAACGCCATCGTTTTATAGCCTAATACTTTCGGATTAATAACAAACTTAGAACCGACAATCAGTTTTGCGTCTTCTAATTTCCGAAGTCGTTGATGCACGGCTGCGCCAGAAATACCAATACTTCGCGCAATGCTTAAAATTGGCGTTCGCGCATCTTTCATTAACGCACGCAGAATCTTTTTATCAATTCCATCAATCTGTATTTGTTCATTAATCACTTTCATAAGTTGGCTATTTGTAAAATGAAAGTCAAAACTACAATTTTTTGTTTAGATTTTAAGTGAGAAATCTGCTATCAAGTAAATTTGATATTTTTTTGATGGAAAGAGTGAAAATTTGAAATTGATGATTGTGCATTGAAGTAGATCTCGATACAATTTTTCTCCATTTCATTTCAAAAAACCACTCGATCTGACGTGTGAGTTTAGTAGATCATCAAAACGTCACTTCGAGTGAATTTGTGAAACAAATTAGTATCGAGAAGTACTATAAAACGTCATTGCGAGAAGTGTACGCCGAAGCAATCTGTTTCTTAACAAACAGATTGCCACACGTTTTTTAAACGTTCGCAAAGACGAATTATAGAGGTTTGAAATTATGAGTTTTCAATAGATCAATAAAACGTCACTTCGAGTGATTTTCGACAGAAAATTGTATCGAGAAGTACTATAAAACGTCATTGCGAGAAGTGTACGCCGAAGCAATCTGTTTCTTAACAAACA
>NZ_JBGCDL010000313.1:0-5651 GCF_045105435.1 Kordia sp.
CCATAAAAAACAGTTGCAAAACGACCTAAGTTGTTTTTAAAAGTACAATTAGTAAAATCATAATCATAGTTTCCTGTTTGAGAATTCGTATGCGAATAATACACAACGCCACCACGTTCTACACGATTGTTTTCAAAAATAACATTGTTAATCGTTAGACTTTTGCACGATTCTATAATTCGAATAGCTGCCCCTGATTTCAAACTATTATTTCCACTATTTGCATTTCCGCCCGAAATTGTAAGTCCGTCAACAATGGCACCATCTTGAAGAATTTGCAGTATTCGAGTCGAATTGTCTGAATACGTACTGTTTCCAAAGGTTAAAACGCCATCATCATTTCCTAAAAGATCACCTGATAAAATAGTTATATTTATTGCTGGATCGCGCTGACTCAACATGGTTTCTGTTCCGTTAAAACCTCCGTACAATGCTTGGTTTTCTAAAAGTGTAAAAACATCAAGTTTAGTAGCTCCTGGAAAATACGTTCCTGCTTTGATCCAAAAATCTGAAATCGGATTGTTATCCAATGCGTTTTGTAACGAAGTATACGCGTCTGCCCAACTTGTTCCATCATTTGCGCCCGAAGCATTTACATCAACAAATACACGGTTTTTTAAATAATTTGCCGTAATCAGTTTATCGCCATCCATAGTAATGGTTAATGGATTTGCATTTCCGGTTGCATCACCACTCCAACTATCAAACATAAAACCTGTATTTGGAGTGATTGTAACCGTCACAACCGTTCCATTGTCATACGTTCCATTCACAGGATTTGGATTGGTTGTAATACTTCCACCAACAGAATTAATGGTTAATGTACGTTGAATTGGTGCAAAAGTAGCCGTAAGTGCTTTATTGCTGTCCATCAACAATTGTTCGGTTGCTGTACTTCCTGAAAGATCGCCTGACCAACCTGTAAATTCAAAACCTGCATTTGGAACTGCCGTTAGTGAAACAGTTTCCATGAAATCGTACGCACCATTTGTTGGATTTGGATTTGTAGTAACACTTCCGTCTGTAGCAAGGATATTAACTATTGGTCTAAACGTAGTCGCTCCAAATTCATACACACCCAAATCAACTGCAACATTAAATATTCGGCTATTTCCTAGCAAATCTACATTGAGTGGCGCTGGTAATTTTGAATTGTCTCCAAAATCTTTTGCTGGCGAAGTTGTTTGCAACGTAAAATCGCTTGCACTTGTAAATAATGGATCTGAATTCATTGTAAGCACTTTATCTCCAGCGGCTATATTGGAAAAATCGTCGTTTGAAATACTGTTTGATACTAAAATTGTTCCCAAACTGGCAGCATTTCCTGAAGAAACGGCTCTGGAAGTAGTTCCGCTCGTAGTTGTATTGTTCCAAGCAATTGTATTTGAAATAGCTGAAACCATCGTAGAACCACTGTCTCCAACTACAATTGGCGAACGTGTAAAATTGCTCATTCCGCTATTGGTTCCTAAATCTTGATTGTTTACCAAAGTACAATTGATCACATTTAATGTTATCGTTAAACGTGCAGGCACACTATTAGAAACTGCCCAAACCACACTTCCTGCGTATCCTGCTGGTCCAGATCGGTCTTTTACAACATTGTCTTTAAACAAGCAGTTGTACAAAGTTCCAATGGTATTTTCGGCATTTGCAGCGGTAAAATTAATGGTTCCGTAACGACTTAAATTATTTTCAACTACCGTATTTGTTACATTTACATTTCGAGTTCCGTTTAGATATGCACCTTGACTTGATACTCTAAAAAATGTACCATTATCTGCTACGTTATTTTTAATGATACAATTGTTTACATTGAAACCTAACGGATTGCTTACTGCCACATAAATTGCCGCGCCCGTTTCTGTTGAAGCTCCAATTGCATGTCCGTCACTAATGGTAAAACCATCAATAGTTGTAAAGTTTGCATTTAATCGAACAATATGTTGTGTATTATCTGAACGCGTTGATTCTGTAAATTCAATTACATTGTTGTCATTGTTCATTAAATCTCCTGAAAGAATGGTTTCGTTGTTAGGAATATCTCTTTGCGAGATAGACGTTTCCGTTCCTGCAAATCCGCCATATAATTTTACATCATCATTATTTATTGTGAATGATTGCGTTCTGTCAGTTGCATCTGCTGTATACGTTCCGCTAGCAACCCAAATTTCTTCGTTTGCATTTACCGTTGCCAATGCATCTTGCAAGGAAGTGTATGCGTTTGCCCATGACGAACCATCGTTTAAACCTGTGGCGTTTACATTTACGAATAAAGGTCCTTTTGTGCGGAATGTTGCAGGAAATGACCATCCAGAAGTAGGATTATATGTTGTGTTTCCACTACATTTTTTACGGTAACGAACGGTATATTCTGATGAAAAATCTAAATTACTGATCAATACATTTCCGTTTACGTCACTTACAATTGTGTGTGTGTTGAATGGTTGTGACGATAATCCGTACGCAACATCAAAAGTATCCGTTTGTGGCAATACTAAAGTTGCTGTGTTTTCTGTGATGTTTGACGTGCTAAAGTCTGCAATGTCTGGCGTTTCACAAACCGTATAACTGTTATCGGTTGCAATTTGCGAAACTTCTGAAGCTGTTAATACACGATTATAAATGTAAATATCATCAACTGTTTGATCAAAAATATTGAGAGCTGTTAAACTTCCTGATTGATTGTTACCAACCATAAAGTTTGCTGCGGTGTTGATGCCTTGGCTTGAGAAAATTCCGCCAACTTGTACGTTTTCAACTCTTGTTTGCTCCAAAACGTTGTCAACATAATAGTTGTAGGTAAACGGATATGTATTTCGTCCAGAAGCTGTATTGAATTGTGTTGCTTCTTTTTTAATCGTGATTGTTATGTGTCGCCACGAATCATTTGCTACAAACTCTTCAAATTCTAGGTTTGAAATTGCATATCCTTGTGCGCCCGTATTATTATTTGCTACGACACGTCGTGAAGTTTTGACTGTAATTTTTCCATCTTTCAAGAAAATAAAAAATCCTGATCCTGGTCCATTGATATTAAAACTTGCGCCAGGCCGTGTACTTTTATCGAAAATAGTACGTTCGTTTCCATCAATGATATCTGTCTTTATCCAGAAAGAAATTGTTACATCTGAGAACGTAAAATTGGAACTAGATAAATAATCTCCATTTAGGGAAATACTATTGGTAGCCGTTGTAAATCTGTCGTTTACAGCTGTGAGTGCTGTTCCGTTTTGAGTAAAGTTTTCGCCGTTGGCTGCTTCGGTAAGACTTCCGTTTGTAAAGTCGTACGCACGTTGCAAACCGCTTGTGGGAATTTGTCCGAATGCAATGGAACAGAATAATAGGAATACTGAGAGTAATCGTGAGTTCATAATTTGAAATTTGTGTTTTACACTACAAAAGTCATTGGTGAACCACCTTTTTTTTTGATTTTATTTCTGAACTGTATGTTTTTTTTGCTGAATGGTTTTTAGAAACGCTTAGCTTTTAGACTTGCTTGCGCTGTTGGATTTTTAGATGCGCTTCGCTTTTAGAACGCTGTCGCTGTTAGATTGTTTGACTTCTTTGAAATGTCTTTGCGAGCGTTTTGCAAAAACGTGTGGCAATCTGTTTCTTAATAATCACAAACGTTAATTTGAGTGATTCTTTGAATGTTTCATTGAGAGAAGTCGAAATAAAATGGAGAAAATTGTATCGAGAAGTGCTTTGAATTGAGATGTAGTTTGCTTTTAGAATACTACCGCTATTAGATTTGAACTTAATAGGTCTTTGTGAAGTATAATGTAGTAATACGTTTTAGTGAGTTACTTTTTTTAATACGGATTCATAGTTTTTTTAGCTTGTTTATCTGCACGGGTTAAATATATAGCTTACCAAGAAAGATGTACTACCAAATATAAGGCTCTATACTATTCTAAAAAACTCTAAAAACCTTATTTAACATACTAAATATAAGCAATACGTTAAGAAATTATCATATAGCAATTAAGCATAGAAATCACTTGGGTATTATGACCAGTAATACTTATAATTTAAGCGGAACAACTTCGGTTGTAGATTTTACAGATGCAACGAATCAAATCACCTTTGGAACTGATGCACAAACTACTTTTGGAATGCCAAGCGGTTCAGTAGGAATGTGGTCAGGAAATGGAAATAATGATGCCTTAGTACAATATTCTGGAACCACACCTGATGCACCAAGTATCTTGTCGGAAGTGTTAAATGATTCTGGAAACTTCTTAAATTTCCCAACCTATGTTGTTGCTGGTTACAATGCTTTTGATATAAATATGGATGGTAATACGCAGTATACAGGAACTACACCAGATACACCGATCATATTACAAAATGTATTGGCACATCCAGGAAACTTTTTAAACTTTAGCACCTATCAAATTCAAGAACAACTTCCAGAAAATTAAAAATTAAATAGTACAATCAGAAAATAAAATATTATGAAAAAAAATATATTAATCAGTTTTTTAATATTTGCATACACATGCTTTGCAAATAACGTATATGCGCAAGATGGCTATACCTATACTTTACAGCACAATGGCGGCTATAGTTTTACAGTACAGGCAGTACCAAATGCAAGTTCCAGTAATTTTGCAACCTCAGTTCAGAGTTACGGATTTACAATAGTGCTTCCAGATGGAGTTACCATTACAGCGGCATCTTCTCTAGGCGGAGCGGCAAGTGCTACATTTTTTGATGGAAATAATGTTGCATTACCGACTATTGACGGATATTTAGTTACAGAAACATTGGGAAGTCCTATATCATTATCGGCACCATCGGCAGGTACAAATTCTGATATATTTACATTCACTGTCAATAGCAATCCAACAAGTGGAGAATTAAAAATTTTAGAAAATAACTCCGCATTGGCAACTACGGTCACACCTTTAAAGTCATTTATGCAGGCAGATATGATTAATGACGGATCAGCACAATTTGTAAATGTTGTCGATCCTAACGCAGCAGCCGTTTCAGGAATGAGTACGTTTGACTTTGCAACCTTAAGTACAACTGACATTGAATTTATTGAGAATGAAGTAAAACTATATCCAAATCCAACAAGTTCAATTATAAACATTCAAATGAATACTGGTTTTAAGAAAGCTGAAATTTATACCATTCAAGGTCAAAAAATAAAAGAAAGCAGTGCTAAAAATATAGATGTTTCAGCACTTTCTAACGGAATTTATATTATTAAAATCGTGAACGAGTCAGGAACTTTTTCAAATAAATATCTTATAAAAAATTAAAAAAGTGTTCCTTTTAAACATAAGTCAATTTCCCTCAAATCTTCCAGTAGGTAAGTTTAAAATTTGAAGATTTGTAGCCATAACTGCGTTGTTTAACTTTTCTGTTTTAACCCAAAATCAAGTAGATTATCGTCCAAAAAACACCATTCACCTAAAGTAATGACCAAATTAATCGACTTTGTAATTTTTTTGAAAAGTATACGACTATATTTACATCATACTATTTAGTAGTATGGTATTGACAATCTGATAAATTGTATTAAAAAAATAAAAAGAGAATCCTTTGCCCTAAGGATTCTCTTTTTATTTGGAGCATTTTCAATAAAAATAAATACTGATATTATTCTTTCTAAAATGTAAACACTATTTCTTTTC
>NZ_JBGCDL010000314.1:0-4044 GCF_045105435.1 Kordia sp.
GCTTTTATCATTCCCATTCTTGCTTTGGCTTGAATAAAGTAGATTGCATTTGGTTTTAAGTCAGCTTCAATGAAGTCTATGTTTTCTGATTTTGCCCAAAATGTATGTTTTCCAGGCTCACATTCGTATCGTAAGTAGTGTCTTTTATTGTATTTTCCAAGGTATTTTGTGCCGTCAAAGTATTTAAAGTTGATGAGTGTTCCTATTTCATTTGTTCTGATAAAGTATACAACAGATTTCCCTTCAGTTGGTGGTGCAAAATTTTGTTGTGCAGTTACAAATTGAATACTGAATACTATGGTAAGTACAAAAATTGTGTATATTTTTTTCATTGTATCGGTTTTTAATCTACTGCAAGTTAGTTTCTTTTTTGATTTGATGAAAAAAGAAAAAACGTCTAAATGGCAGTTTAGACGTTTTAAGATTGATTGATGAATTGTGAATGTGTTTTATTTGACTTTTATTTTTCCGCCGAAGACTCTGTCTTTTTTGATTGTTACAGGATCTCCGTGAATTTCAATGTATCCGCCAGCTCTTACTTTGGCATCGGCAAGTACAGAAGCAGAAACATAAGCTTCGCCGCCAGCACTTACTTTTACTTTTGTTTGCTCTGTGATGAGTTTTTTTCCTTCGTAAATTCCGCCTGTATTGAGTATGATTTCTTGGTGTTTTACTTTTCCTGATGCTTCTATGATTCCGCCTGAAACTGCTTTTGAATCTAGCTTATCTACTTCTAAGTTGGCAATAATTTTACCACCTTCTTGTGCTTTTAATTCTAAATACGGTTGTGTTATGGTTTCGTTGGCAACTATAATGGCACCTTCATTTGCATCAATTGTGTTGACATCTTTGTAATATACTTCTACAAATGTTTGCGAACCATCAAAACTACGGTCAAATTTCATGCGTATTTTGAGTTTTCCGCGCTTGTTTACAATTTCTACATCTTCGGTATCGGCGCCAGTTATAACGACTTTATTTTCGTCTGATTTGATTAAATTGATTTCTATTAAATCAAATACTTTTACTTGATCAAAGTCGCCTACTTGTTTTTCTATTGGTTTTTGTTGTGCGGTTACTGTGAACGTAGTTGCAAAAAGAAGTAGTGTAAATATAGTTTTCATAACGCCTGGTTTTAGTGTTTGTATGTAAAGAGTATGTAGAAAACGTTTTGTTACAGTTTTTATTTAATTTTTTTGTAATTGTTTGTAAAGTAAGGTTTTACCGTAATTGAAGTATAGATATCTTTAGTACATTGAAACTGAAAATTTAAAAACTTTAATTATAAAAAAAAAGAATTTAAAATCGTTAAAGATTAACAAGCAAAAAGTTTCTCACTTAAGTATTGAAAAAGCTAAAGGTGGTTGGAATTTTTTATCTTTTAATAACGGTTTATATTGTGGTGCAGGACCAACTACAAGTTTAGGACATATGGCATGTGAAGTTGCTTGTTTATGCCTTGATGAAGATTATTAATGTATACATACTACAGTAAATGAAAAGCCCAATTTTTTTAAGAATTGGGCTTTTTTTGTTTGTATAAATTGGTTTTACTTAAGATATTTTGATAATTCATCGCGTTTTAGTTCAACGATTCCACTAGCAACAGGTGCACACGAAGTTTTTCATTGTTTTATGCCATAACTTGAATTCCAGACAACTTTTCTAAGAAATATTTTTCCTTTTGAATTCTCTTTCCGATCAATTAAATAGATGACTGTTTTGTATTTATTCTTCCAATAAAAATCTTCTATCTCTTGTGAAGTAACTTTTTTAAAATCATGGATATCCATGATTTTTTTTCTGTTTTTTCTTAAAAAACTCCTGTTTTTAACTACGACAGGATTTTCAATGATCGTATTATTTTTCCCTTTTCTTTGTTTGTAATAAGTGAAATAAAATGTCTTATCTACGTTTTTTAGGTAAACAGAAAACATCATGTTCATAAAGTTAGGAGGTGTGTAAACTCTTAAACCTCTTTTGGTTTCTACTTTTTTATGCTTAAAGTAATAATATAGTGTATCTTGTTTACTAAAATCTTCTAGGTTTTGAGCTACGGTTACTTGACTAAGTACAGTAAAAAAAATGATGATAATTGATTTCATAATTCTTCAAATACTAGCTTATTATTGTTTTTTTTATTCTCCCATCTGTTCGGAAAACATTCAATATTTTCATCTTAAATATCAATTGACTTTCGTATAAAGTTCTAGTTTTCCTCTTTCGGAAGTGATTGATAATGTGATAATTCCTTTACCGTCTTTGTGAATATTATTAATACTTCCACAAAAATGATCTTCTTTTTCTTCTTGGGTTTCGTACATCTTTAAATATATATTGTATGCATGTGGTGGATTGATTTTTCCACATGAAATTTTTAAAAGATAAGACTGAATATATACTTCCTTTTCCCCAATAATATATTCTTTCATTTTACCTGATTTTGTATATTCAACTTTGTAATTAGGATCATCTTGACTTTGCCATATTCCTATGATTTCTTTTTCATATTGTTTCTTTAGTTCTTCTAATTGTTGTCCATAGCTTTGAAGTACAAAAAATAGGAGTAGGAGTGTTGTTATTTTTGAAGAGGGTTTTTTCATCTCAAACACTAATTTACTTTCGTTAAAACGATATCTGTTGGAATATTTAATGGCATGGCATTATTTGGCGTAATATCATAATAACCAACTTTCCATGTAGCTTTAGTTGGTATGCCTTCCGTATTTCCTATTTGGATGATTTTCATATCCAAACGTGCTTGCCAAAATTCATATTGTTGATATTCAGGTGCTTCGTAATTCATAGAATTATCCATGATTCTTGCCATAAAATATTTTTCACTTTGACGTCCTCCTGAAATTACTGGCAACCAATGTTGCGGTGTAGCAGAATTCATGGGCTTATCTGATCTATATATTATTGTTTCTTCACCATTCGTATTAACTTGAACCATTTCAAAATGACCTTTGGTTGCTCCTTTAGTATTAATCCATAAGTGTACTCTAAAAATTTGGTTATCGTTTTCCCATTCCCATGTACCAGGAAACATGTTCTGACTTATATTTTCATCAGAAATATTATTTTCTTGATCAGTAGCTACTGAAAAACTACTTATTGTTATGAATCCTAGAAACAGGAAAAGTATGTATATTTTTTTCATCTTATTATTTTTTATTCGCCGCAATTTTCTCTTACAATATTAGTTCCATGTTCGTTAGCACTTACCTTTTTAAATGTAGTAAAACTTATATCCGATTCAAATAAGGTAATACCTAAATCTGCTTCTTTTAAAAAATTTACAAAAGCTAACAATACTGCATGATTATTTGTATTTACTACTCTTATTGGTGCTACATTATCTAATTCTTCTTTATCAAAATATTTTTCAAATAATGGCTCGATCACATCTCTCAAGTGTGTAAATTCTTCAGCTGTTAAACTTTCTCCTTGTTTTAACTGATCATAATATTCAAGATATTTAAAAAACTTTTTAAATTTTGTTCTATTATTTATGGTAAATGCATACTGTGTACCTTTACCTGTGGTTAAGAAACCTACGAAATCGTTATGTACTTTATCATTTAACATTCGCTTTGCAACAAATTGTAAATCTCCTGGTGAAAATACTGAATAGGTTGTAATTGTATCAGTTGCTGACGTAAATTCATTGTGCACGTGAGCAAATGTTCTATATTTTGATTCTGGATTTTCAGGTAAATTCACTAAATAATTATTCTCGTCTCCAGCAAATTCAAATTCTGTACCGTTTTCATAAATACCAACTGCTGTTTCGTGATTTAGATTTACATTATCATTAAGTCCAACAACTCTTTGCTTATAATTTTCATATTCTGTAAAAAGATCTTCTATTTTTTCGCACTCGCTTTTAAATCCATCTATAATAACACCTACATCACCATCGTTACAAGGATTGATTGCATTTCGTTTGGTAAATGGTGTGTCATAATTGTTGCTTCGTTGTACCACGCCATTGCAATCGACCATAACCATGAGACTTCCGCCACAACAAGCATTTCCACT
>NZ_JBGCDL010000315.1:0-4696 GCF_045105435.1 Kordia sp.
TTTCGGATCTAACGACATCACATAATCATAACTTTCGTCTAAATAGTTGGCCAATGTGTCAATCTCGGAAAGCATTTCATCCGGAATTAATACATAACCTTTCATCGTTGCTCCGTACGATTTGTAATAATCAGAATTAAATGCTGCAATGTATTTTTCTTGGACTTCTTTTGAATAGCGAAACCCAATTTCGCCCGCTTTATTCAACAAACCAAACATGTGTCCGTTTGCCGACGTGTAAATCATACTTTTCCCTTTTCGCGCAAAGCGAGGACATTTTTCTACAATTGCATCAAAAATTTGAAGTCGCTCTTCCCACATAAAAAATAGTTTTAATGCACTAAAAATACATTTTTTTTAAAAAGTGGGTAATGATTTTTGGAATTCCACCCATTTAGTAGAACATAAAAATTTAATATTATGAAAAAAGCAAAATTAAAAACGTTGAAGTTAAGTAAGCAAACTGTTTCAGAATTAGGAGCAGATGCAATTGTTGGAGGAATTAGCGGAGGTGCTTGTCAACCTTCGGGCGGAGTTACTATTCCGGTAACGTTAGGATGTGCGCCTTTTACACTTCCTGTAGTTTGTCATGGTAGTGCAGGTTGTTTCCGTGGAAATTAGAAAAAAATAATCTATTAAAAGCGCTTTTATGAAAATGGAAGCGCTTTTTTTAGTTTTCAACACGTTTCCATTCCGATAATTCACTCTTAGGAATTTCGTTCCGTTGTTTCAATCGGCCATCGCAATGTCTGTAATAACTCGAATCATTTTCCAGTTCAACTACTTCAATATCATTTATAGGAACGTTTAAATCTAACAAAATTAACATTCTGTCTTTAAGAGTTTGGTACTTAGTTTGTCCGTATTCGAGATGTATTTTAATTTTTGAATCAGTGTGAATTGTATATTTACTTTGAAACGGTTTGCATTTCATTCCGTACACATTAAGCGTAATTTGTTCTTTTGTCAATTTATCTGAGCAAAACTTAATTTTAGCAATTCCGTCATAATCTCCATGCGTAATTCCAACACGTTTCCCATCGGATAAAACTTCAATTACAGCAGCAATTATAATGGTATTTGATTCTTTTTCGATAGTTTGAAACTCAATTTCAATCATTTTATTAGCAGCTTTTTCTTGGGCTTTTAATGAAACGATCGCAAAAAGTAAACCAAATAGAAATGCATTTTTTAGTTTGATGGTTTTCATAATTAGAACTATTTATATTGATTCCTTCAAGTTCTCTTCAATTTCCATTCCGTTATTTCTCCAATTCTTTCAGTCGCTCAATTGCATTTTGATTTAGCGTGATCGATCTTCAAGAATATTGGAGCTATTCTCGTTCAAAAGTCATCAATGGACCATCGCTATAATATTCATATCCAATAAATAACTTGCTATCTTCAAAGAAATATTCATAAGGAATCTCTAAAATAGTGATCGTTTCAGTACTTAAAATAAAATCATAATTGCCAGAATCGAGAATTTGTAAATTTTCGTCTTCTTCATTAGTAACCGTTACGGTATTTTCGTTCAAATTAAAATTCCAAATATGATTTGCCTGAAAATTTGGTGGTGCGCATTCACAAGAAACATCAATCAATTTCCAAATACCTGCAATTGGATTGTTGACTGTAGAATCGTCGTCAGTATTGCAGGAAATAAACAATCCGACAAACAACAATAAAAAAATCTTGGTTTTCATAACAGTTGGTATAAGTAGTTAATGTATCAAATAAACGCGCAGACGTTTTAAATATTATAAATCAAGTGCGTATTGCTCTGGAAGCAACCGAAATGACATGCGATGGTATTTTGTAGCGCCATATTTTTTAATGGCTTCGCGATGTTCTACCGTTGGATAGCCTTTATTTTTCTTCCAATTATACATAGGAAACTCTTCGTGAATCTTTTCCATATACGCGTCTCTATATGTTTTAGCCAATACGGAAGCAGCAGCAATATTCATATACTTTCCGTCACCTTTAATAATAGTTTGATGCGGAATATCTTTATATGGTTTAAACTTATTTCCGTCTACAATAATATGTTCGGGCGCAACCGAAAGCTGATCAATTGATTTGTGCATGCCCAAAATAGAAGCATTCAATATATTAATAACGTCAATTTCTTTAGGGAAAATATGTGCTACACCAAACGTTAGGGCTTCTAGTTCAATAAGCGGACGTAAAATTTCACGTTTCTTATGACTCAGCTGTTTGGAGTCGTTCAACATATCATTTGAAAAGGTTTTGGGTAAAATAACGGCGGCTGCGGTTACAGGTCCTGCCAGGCATCCGCGTCCAGCTTCGTCGGTTCCAGCTTCTAATCCATCCAATAATTGTAATGCTAACATGCGTAAAATCTTATGAGACAAAACTATTCGTTCTGTAAGTCAAATCAAAATAGAAAAACAAAACATAGTCGCTTAAAAACAACAATTTATGATTTCAATAACAAATCTTAGCTTTTTATTTCGATCAAAAAGTATACTTTTGTTCCATACTAGCGTAAAATGTTTGATAACATGAAGAAGAACACGCTAAAAAAATCAAAGAAGTGAAGCACATCCTTTTCGTTATATTTATATGTATTACTATTTCTGCTGTACAAGCGCAGGAAAAGTTTCAGCCAGTACCAGAAAAAAAACAAAAAATGAGTCAGCGAGGAGAAGAACCTATAAATAGGGAAAACAACGGCTCTGAAAAAGACAAAACGGCGAAGCGAAAAGAATACGATATCAATCTGTATAAAATCATTTCGCACGATCGTGACACAACTATTATTGATACAACGCTCACTATTGAAAAAGAATACAAGTACAATTACTTACGAAAAGATGATTTTGAGTTGATGGCTTTCTCAAACTTAGGACAAACCTATAACAACTTAGGATATTCATTTGATCGCCCAGCTGCGTTTCCGAGCATCGGAATGCGTGCAAAACATTTCAATTATGATGAGGTAGAAGATGTAAAATATTACAATGTGCCAACGCCAACAACCGAATTGTTTTTTAAAACAGCAATGGAACAAGGGCAATTACTGAATGCGTTTATTACAATGAATACATCCAAACGTATGAACTTTTCAATCTCTTACAAAGGAATGCGTTCGCTTGGAAAATATCAAAACATACTCAGTAGTTCAGGAAACTTTAGACTAACGGCAAACTACCGAACCAAAAATGATCGTTACAGATTGCGCACGCACTTCTATTCGCAAGATGTATTAAACAACGAAAATGGAGGCTTAACGGAAGAAGCATTAACGGACTTTCAAACTGGAGTAGAAGAGTTCACGGATCGATCGCGTTTATCAGTCCAATTTCAAGATGCAGAAAATATACTCGTAGGTAAAAGATACTATTTGGAGCATGACTATAAAATAGTAAGGCAAAAAGATTCGCTTAGAGACAACAATTTACGTGTTGGGCATACGTTCAATTACGAAACAAAATATTACATCTACAATCAAGACAATGAAAATGTATTATTTGGTGATGCGTATGTGTCGTCATCAATCAGAGATCGTTCACAACTGCGAAAACTATTCAATCAAGCGAGTCTAAGTTACACCACTAAAACTTTTGGCGATGTAAAATTCAAAGCCAATCATACTAAATATGATTACTTCTTTGACAAAATTTTATATCTATCACCAACGGAAGTAGTACCAAACAATATAGAAGGTGATGTTATAGCTGTTGGTGGCGAGTGGCGACATACCATTGCTGGAATTCAACTCAAGGCAGATTTACTAGCAAATGTGTCGGGTGAACTTGGAGGAAACTATTTTGCAGGTCGTGCGCGATACAAATTCAATGATGACATAAATGCAGAAGCCTCTATTGTAATCAATTCCAAAGCGCCAAACTTCAACTTCATCATCAATCAAAGTGATTACATAAACTATAACTGGCGTAATGATCTCAAAAACGAGCGAACGCAAAGTATCAATTTCAAACTAAACTCTGAAAAATGGGGAAATGTAGATGTTAGTTTTACCTCATTAGACAATTACACATACTTTTCTGGACTCATAACTGGCGAGCAAATAACGCCGCAACAAAGCACAGATGCAATCACATATCTAAAAGTAAAAGTGGGTAAAGAATTCCGTTATGGGAAATTTGCGCTCAATAATACGGTAATGTATCAACAAGTAACACAAACGGGCGATGTATTCAATGTGCCCGAATTAGTCACAAGAAACACACTATATTATACGGACAAATGGTTCAAAAAAGCGCTTTTCATTCAAACAGGAGTTACATTCAGTTACTTTACAGAATACTTCGGAAACGCTTACAGTCCATTATTAGGTGAATTCTACAGTCAAAACCAACAAAAAATTGGAGGTTTTCCACGTTTTGATGTCTTCATCAATGCCAAAGTAAGACGCACGCGAATCTATTTCAAGCTAGAGCATCTAAACTCTTCCTTCACTGGATACGACTTTTTTGCTGCGCCAAATCAACCGTATCGCGATTTCGTTGTTCGCTTCGGACTCGTCTGGAACTTCTTTTCATAAAAATAAATACCAACTCTAACACTTATAAATTAAGGCCGCTGAGCAAAGTCGAAGTGCGTTCACTGAGCGGAGTCGAAGTGGGTTCCCATTTTCTTTTTCATTAAAAAAAAAGAAACTGGTCACGCTTTCGCCAGTCGCTCTCTTTAATAAAGAATCAAACTA
>NZ_JBGCDL010000316.1:0-3088 GCF_045105435.1 Kordia sp.
TATTTGTTTACAAAGAATAAACTGCTTTCCCAAAAATCCGTTAAATGTTCTAAGTGTGCTTCCCAATGTGTAATTTGAGCATTAAAAATTGGTCCTAATAATTCATCTTTTCTAATTTTTTCATAAAAAGTTGTTACCAAATGGTGTACATCTTCCCTATTTCGAATATCATTTTTCATTGAATGATTTTTGGTTTTGCAAAAAAAGCATTTCTATTTAAAATAATCAAATTTTTCAATCTAATATAGTATTTATAATAATAAATATCACATTAGACAATAAACTTAATATCAACATATTAAATACTAGTTTCCCTTTTAGTTGTGCTAAAATTGCAGCATTGTAAAACATACAGAATATAACACACAGAAATAATTGTACTAATGAAGAAATTGTATCAAGCCCACTCATTAAAATATACATTGCAGCAATTGATCCGATACAACTTTGAAGAATGATTGTTAATGGAATATACATCATGTATTTGTCCTGAAACTCGTTGTAGTATTTTGTATATAAAGTCATTTTTTGTATGTTTTTTTATTTACTACAAAGTTCTATCAACTACTTTTGTTATTTTATGATCTTAATCATATAAAGCATGGTTTCTGAAGAAAAATTATTAGATTTTAATGCGACTGTGGTCGAATATGCAAAAAATGAACTCATTTTCAGTGTACAACAACAAGCGCTTTTTTACTATCAAATTAAAGATGGTGCCGTAAAAATGTATAATACTACGGATGATGGAAAAGAATTTATACAAGGTATTTTTGAAGCATCTAAAAGTTTTGGCGAACCACCATTATTTGGTGATTTTCCCTATCCCGCGAATGCGATTGCCACAGAGAAAACAAAATTATACAAACTACCAAAAGCTACTTTTTTCAAATTACTAGAAGCAAATTTTGATGTACACATTCAACTCACGCAAAACTTATGCAACCGATTGCGATATAAATCGATGATAATGAAAGAAGTATCTGTGCACAAACCAGAACATCGAATTTTATCACTATTACAACATCTGAAAGCAGAATCGCAAACAACTTCTGATTATTTGGTAAAATTGACACGACAACAAATTGCAGATTTAACAGGTTTACGCGTAGAAACTGTTATTAGAGCTATTAAAATACTGGAAGAAGCTGGCAATTTGAAACGAATAGCACGAAAAGTATATCTCTAAAGTTTCAAAAACCGTAAAGTGTTGTTATTTTAGCAATATGATAAAAATTGTCATTTTAGGTGCTGGAAATATTGCTCAACATTTGTATGAGGTGTTTCAAACAATAAAAACATTTGATGTTGTTCAGGTATACAACAGATCTGAGAAAGCGTTATCGTATTTTAAAACTACAGCTACAACGACCAACTTAAAAAATCTAGCGGAAGCTGACATATACATAATTGCCGTTGCAGATGATGCCATTACGAGTATTGCCAACAAATTACCGTTTACAAATCGGTTAGTTGTACATACTTCGGGAAGTGTTTCTATGCACGAATTGCATAAAAAAAATAGACGCGGCGTTTTTTATCCATTGCAAACTTTTACAAAAGGCGCACACGTTGATTTTTCTAAAATTCCAATTTGTTTGGAAACTGGTGAGAAATCCGATTTCAAAATTTTAGAAACCATTGCAACAGCTATTGGAAGTACTTCGTATAAAATTAGTTCGGAACAACGTCGTGCTTTACACGTTTCTGCTGTATTTGTAAACAATTTCAGTAATCATTTATACCGAGTTGCACATGAAATTTGCGAAACTAATAATGTTCCTTTCGAAATTTTAAACCCACTCATTCAGGAAACTGCCAACAAAATTAATACAGTAACGCCGTATATGGCACAAACTGGACCTGCAAAACGCGGCGACGAAAAAACAATTAACGATCATTTAGCGAAATTAGATAAAGACATTCACAAAGAAATATATACATTGCTGACGCAATCAATTGCAAAAACCTATGGGAGATAGAAGCTACAAAGAATATTTAAACGACATTACTACGCTTATTTTTGATGTAGATGGCGTATTAACAGACGGAACCGTTACAGTAACTTCTTCAGGAGAAATGCTGCGTCGCATGAACATTAAAGATGGTTACGCACTCAAAGCTGCTGTAAAAGAAGGTTATAATGTGTGTATTATTTCTGGCGGAACCAATGAAGGCGTTCGCAAGCGTTTGCAAGGTTTGGGCATTACAGATATTTACTTAGGCGCACACCAAAAAGTGATCCAATTAGAAGAATACCTCACTCAAAAAAATGTAAAACTTGAAAATGTATT
The DNA here is from genome assembly GCF_045105435.1 of Kordia sp. Lineage (GTDB taxonomy): Bacteria > Bacteroidota > Bacteroidia > Flavobacteriales > Flavobacteriaceae > Kordia. Next base: position 2,295 of record NZ_JBGCDL010000316.1, read on the forward strand.
GTACATGGGCGATGATATTCCAGATATTCCCGTTTTAAAACAAGTTGGATTGTCCTGTTGTCCGCAAGACTCCGCGTATGAAGTTTTAGAAATTTGCAAGTATATTTCGCATGTCGATGGCGGAAAAGGTGCTGCCAGAGACGTTATTCGTCAAGTAATGAAAGTACAAGGAAAGTGGGATAATAATTTTGATGCTAAATACGATTAAATTAACAATTCATGACAGCGTTTTTACAACTCATTCGTTTTCCAAACATGGTCATGATTGCCTTGACGCAATTCCTCTTTTACTATTATTGGATTGTTCCTTTTGATGATTGCCACATAAAGTCAGACTTGTTTCTGTGTGTTATGATAGCAACGATTTTCATTGCCGCAGGCGGAAATATTATCAACGATATCTTTGATGTAAAAACCGATCGGATCAACAAACCCAAGCGAATGTTTATTGATACGTTTATCTCCAAAAAGAAAGCGTATGTATTTTATTTCTTTTTCACTTTCGTTGGAATTGGCATAGGAAGCTACGCTGGTTTCGCAATAAACCATAATTGGGTTTCTTTGATTTTCATCGGAATTGCTGTATTATTATTCTTGTACAGTTCGCACTTAAAAAGCATTCCATTAGTTGGAAATATTGTTGTTTCTGCTTTAGTAGCAAGTAGTTTATTCATCCTGATTGCATTTGATAAAGGACACACAATTCGCGGCAAGCACTTAGTATTTTTTAAAGATGTTTCTCTCATTGCTATATATATTTATGGAGCGTTTGCTTTTTTAATCAATCTCATGCG
>NZ_JBGCDL010000317.1:0-10854 GCF_045105435.1 Kordia sp.
ATGATTTGTGGTTGCTAGAAAAACATAAAAAGCTTCAATTTCCTGATCTCCATAAAATTTAATTACAGTATTGATAAAGCTTTCAAAATAGGTTTCGTCCATGTAACCTTCAGCTGGAAAAAAAACGTTGTTTGATAAAGGGAAACTAGTTCTTCCATTGGAAAGATCTAAAATAGCGGTATCCAGATCAAAAGTAGCTTCTTTAAGTTTGTACAATTCTACCCAACTTGTGCGCGTATATTTTACTTTAGTTAGCTCTTCGAGAAAATTTTCACTTGTACCTTTTGGCAGCTCTCCTCGAATTGTAAAAGGTTGTAGTGCAATGGCATAACTATCAAAAATAGTTGGCAATGTACGTTGTATAAAATAGCTACTTGCATTTGTTTCTTTTAACTTAGGATCAACAAATGGCGCTCCGTCACCAATAACAGTCGCGAAGGGTTTTATCCAACTTTCGATATCTTTTTTTACGAGTTTCATTTTTTTGTTAAATGTTAAATGTTAAATGTCAGTTCGAGCGCAGTCGAGAACACTACGAAAAAGGAAATTTAGTTTTCGATTTTGGGTATTTGTTAAAATTCCAATAACTTTTCCACCAGAGTGGCAACTCCTACAGAAGCTTTTTCAGTAATAACAGTAAGGTTTTGATACGCTTGGCGGTCTACCGCAGGTTTTGGATCAATGAAATAAATAGGAATATTTTGTGGGACGAAATTAATCAAACTCGCAGCCGGATATACTTGCATGGAAGTTCCAATAATTAGCAAAATATCTGCTTCTGTACATTCCGCCACAGCGGTTTCAATCATAGGAACATCTTCTCCAAACCACACAATATGTGGACGCAATTGCGAACCGCGTTGGCAGACGTCGCCCAAGAAAATATCGCCTGGACAATCGTAAATTTTGTACGGATAGTGTACACCTCGCATTTTAGACAATTCGCCATGCAAATGCATAATTTTTGAACTTCCTGCGCGTTCGTGTAAATTATCTACATTTTGCGTTACAATCGTAACATCATATTTAGTTTCAAGCGTTACCAAAGCTTTGTGTCCTTCATTTGGATTAACTTCCGTTAATTGTCTTCTTCGTTGATTGTAAAAATCTAACACTAATGCCGGATTTTTGTCAAAACCAACTGGCGAAGCCACTTCCATAATATCGTGTCCTTCCCATAATCCATCTGCATCACGAAATGTTTTTATACCACTTTCGGCACTAATACCAGCACCTGTGAGTACAACTATTTTTTTCTTTTCCATCTTTTATAAATACGTGCGTTTGGTAAGTTTATAAATTCGTTTGAGGTATCGTCAATATATTCGATCAAATCTTTTTTTAAGTATTCTTCGCTCTCAATCATTCTATTTAATAGCACAATATTGTCTTCATGCTTTTCCAATTGATCGTACAAATAGAGTAAATTTAGTTTTGCATTTTCAAAATTTGGATACTCTTTTATTATTTCAGCATAGGCTTTTTCGGCAAGTTCATAATCTTCAAATTGCCATGCTGCATTGGCACGAATATATTCTATAAAATCATCTTCGGTGGTTTCTTTCAGTTCATCTAAAAGTTGCATGGTAGCATTGTAATCTTTCAGCATTACATAATAATCGATTGCCATTAATTTCGTGGTTGGATCGTTCGGAAATTTCTTCAACAATTCATCAATAGCTTGCATGTGAAAGACGCGATTAAATTTTGAAGCAATGTCAATTTTTATAATATGGTAGATTCTTTTCTCCGTAAATTCTCCTTTTAAATTTTGAATGAGATTAAATGCTTTATCATATCTTTTCATTTTGATTAAGTTCTTGTACATGCGGATAAAAACCAAACTTCTTAATCGTTGTCTAGTAATTTTTGTGTCTTTACTGGGAATACTTAACTGATAAAAATCTTGATAGGTTTCACTCAAATATTGCCCTGTAGTGTATACAAAAACATCTTGTAATTGAAATTCCTCATTTTCAAAACTGAGTTGATAATCGTGGTAGTTTACACCGATATTTTCCGAATACATTCGAAATAATAAATGATATTTTCGTTCGTCTAAGTGATAATAATAATTTACAATACCGTACGAAGCATCCTCTTTAATGGCTTTTCGGATGGATTGTGGAAATAAGTGAAGTTTGTCAAAAAATACACCATCTTTAAATATTGAATTGAATTTTTTGACAGCAATATTTTCAGAAACTTCTTCATTGATAGACATTACTTTTTTGGCAAAGCTGTCCAAATTAAAATTATCCATAAAAAATGTTGAATCTTCTTCGTAAAAAGAATCTGAAAAACGTTGTCCAAACGCAATCACTTTTTCATCATTAACATCTTCATTTTTAGCAAACACTTCTGTTGTTTCTTGTGAAAAAGAAAGCAAGCTGCAAAAGGAGAGAAGACAGGAGAAAATATACTTCATTCATTATTTTTTTGGAGTTACTAAAATAATCAATTTATTAATTGTTTTATCACCATTTGACAAACATCTTATTATTTTGCATACTAGTGTTTTTATAATAGTTTTGTAACATGATTAATGAAGATTTATTAGCGCATTTAGAAGGATATCTTACCGAACGCAGAAAAGGCTTGTTTTCCAAAGTGTTAGCGCAACGAACACGTCATTTTACGGTAGCTGTAGAAGACGTATATCAATTACATAATACAAGTGCTGTATTGCGTAGTTGCGATGTTTTTGGTTTGCAAGATGTACATGTAATTGAAGAAAAATTAGGTAAAAAGATGGACCGAGAAATTGCTATGGGAGCGCAAAAATGGGTAGATATTCATCGATATAATGATACTAAAAGCTGTATTAAACAGTTAAAATCGCAAGGATATCGTATCATAGCAACGACACCACATGAAGATTCTCAATATTTATATGACTTTGATATTACACAAAAAGCGGCTTTCTTTTTTGGGAAAGAACAAGAAGGTTTGAGCGAAGAAGTACTATCGCAAGCAGATGAGTTTTTAAAAATTCCAATGGTTGGTTTTACGGAGAGTTTGAATATTTCTGTTTCGGCTGCAATTACCATTCAACATGCAACCTCATTATTGCGAAACTCTGAAATTCCTTGGCAATTAACAACACAAGAAATTTTAGATAAACGTTTTGATTGGTGCAAAAAAACAATTAAAAGTATTGATGATATTTTAAAGCGGTATCATCAGTTGAATGCTGACTAAAAAAATATAACTAGGCTATTAATAATAGAATACTATAAATCAAGCAAATTAGAGAAGCTGCAATTGAAGGAATTGTCATAAATAATGTAATAACCTGATCTTTTATACTTAACTAGGACATAATTAAGGATTTTTATTAATTACTCAAAAGAAATAAAAAAACAGCAACGAAAGAATTTGCGCTAGCATGAAAAAGTAAGCTAGATATTTTGCTTAAAAATTTAGATTAACGGTACTAATTGAAAGAAAAATCTTTGTTTTTACAAATATCTATGTTTGTTTAAAAATGTAACTATCTGAAATTTATAATTTTTCAGAATAGGTAAAAGATTTTAGTTTTTTTCTAGAGTTATCTGTTAACAACATTTGCTTCATACAAATCAATCCAATCTTGTGGCGCCATTTTAGCAGCCAATTCCGTGATTAAATCATACGGAATATCGTCCATCTTTTTGAATCGAATACAGCTTTTTCCCATGTCTAACTTGCGTTTGCAATGTTTAGGATATTCACCAACAAACCAATCCATTAATTCTTTATTTGCGTAAATTCCCATGTGATACAAGGCTACAAAATTCTTCTGAGAAGCAAAACTGATAAACGGTAGCGGCAATTTTGGATCGCAATGATAACCGTTTGGGTACGTATCATGAGAAACTACAAAAGCTGGCATATTATAACCAATAGTTTCTGTAAATCCTTTGGGTAAATTTTCTTGAAAAATGCTTCTAATTTTAGTAATTACTTCTTGGCGTTCTTCGGGAAGTTGAGCAATATATGCATCTACAGTGTTAGCATCGTATTTCATCTGATTAGGTGTTTTTTGGTAGTTAAAACTACTATTTTTTTAACGATAACCTACTATTTTTATAAAACTCCTTTTTTCTTTTTAATTTGAATTGATAAAATAAAAACTTAAATTTAATATTCCATTTTACATGTAAGTAGTTGTTTGTCAGGTTAAAGTATTCTGAAAGTACCTAAAAAAATGCATTATGGTAAACTGGTTTGAAATTCCTGTTGAGGATCTGAATCGCGCGCAAAAATTTTATGAAACTGTTTTTAAGGTTTCCATTAAAGTTCAAGATTTAGGAGGTTTATTGTATGGATGGTTTCCTCCAAAGCCAGCGTCTGAAAAGTTATACTGGCGCATTGATAAAATATAAATCATACATTCCGAGCAAAACAGATGGTATAGTGCTTTGTTTTGCTTCAGAAGATGTTGAGAATGAACTCGCTATTATTCCAAAAACAGGCGAAACAATCGTTCAAGGAAAAATACTAATTTCTCTAAATACAGACTATATGGCTGTTTTTATAGATTCGGAAGGAAATAGAATTGCGTTGTTTTCAAGAACGTAAGCTTATGTGTATTATTTTTTAAATAACTGCTGTTATGGAATGGATAACTCCTGGATTTCCATCAAAATCAAAATCACGTTCGTAGCCTAAATCAATTTTTTCTAGCACTTTTACAGAAGCAATATTGGCTTTCATGGCTCTGCCAATAATTCTTCCAATCTGCAATGTATTAAAGCCGTATTCGATACAAGCTTTCGCAGTTTCGGTAGCATATCCTTGATTCCAGTATTTTTTAAAGAATCGGAAACCAATGTCATATTCGTAAGCTGTTGTTGTAGGTTTAAGTCCACACCAACCTAAAAATTCATTTGTTTCTTTGTGAATAACTGCCCATCTTCCAACTCCGTATTTTTCGTATTGATCGTAGTTTTCTAAAAATGTCTTTGCATGATTGATGCTTTCAAAAGCAATATCACCTGTGTATTGTAATACTTCTTCGTCGAGATTTAAACGATAAAATGATGTTGCATCATCAATTGTTAATTCACGCAAGTAGCAACGTTTAGTTTCTAAGATTTTTTTCACGCAAGTAACATAAGTATTAGTGCAAAAGTGCGATAGAAAACTCAGAATCGATACTAACTTTTCCGTCTTTGACAACTGCTGTTTTTCCAGAATAATGATCTGTAATTGTTGTACCATCTTTAAACTGATTTCCAACGTTGATTTCTTTTTTTCCTTTCGGAAGATCTAATCCAACAACCACTTTATCCGTATTAAAACTTCTTGAAAAAACATACGGACTTTCTGAAATTATGCTATGTTTTCCTGCGCCAATTGCTGGATGTGCTTTTCGGAATTGTCCAAGTTTTTGCCAATGTGTAAGTAGCTTTTTTGTTTCTGAATCGTTCATCATGTCCCAATTCATAAACGAACGCAAGGTTGCATCGCCGTTTGTACCTTCAATAATTAATGGACGTTTTGTTTCATCGCCATAATAAATTTGAGAAATCCCAGGAGTTAGTAATAACTTCGTTGCCGATTCGTATGGTTTTGTTCGTGCTTTGTCAAAAGGATCGCCATCGTCGTGCGAACTAATATAATTCATCACACTTTTTCCTTTTAAATCGTTATGTAAAATTTGATCGTATTTAGAAAAAATGGTTTCATAATCTTTTCTCGCATCATATTTGAATTGAAAGTTGATCAAATTGTCAAAACCATTCGCATAATAATCTACTTTCTTATCACCAAAATCATAAAAACGTTTTGAGTCAATTCCGTAACCATACAATTCGCCCAACATAAAAAAGTCACTATCGTCCAATACAGCTTCTGGGTTGGCTGCTTTCCATGCTGCAAAAGCAACTTTAGCTTGCTTGTTTAATTCGTTCCAAGCACCTTCTTCTACATGTTTTACTGTATCAACTCTATAACCATCTACGCCATATCCGCGTACATAATCTGTCAACCATTTAATAATGTAATTCTTCGGGCTTCTAACTAAACCAGTCTTTTGAAAGAATTCGTCTAGTTCTTTCATTTCTTGCTCGTAGCGACCTTCGGCTTTCCATTTTTCCACCAATGGAGTAGGCAAGGAGACCGTTTCGTCGCTATTCGTTAATACATCAGGAAGATTTTTTACCAAAGTACAACTTACCGCAGTATCGTAGTTTTTATAAGTACAACCTGGCGCTGTTCGCACCCAATTGTTATCCCAAACAGGATCTTTTTCGGTTACAGGACCAGTATGATTCATAACAACGTCCATTAAAATTCGAATTCCGTGTTTGTGCGCTGTTTCAATTAACTCTTTAAAATCGGCTTCGGTTCCAAAATTTGGATCAAACTGTGTCCAATCTTTCGTCCAATATCCATGAAAAGCGTATGTATTTCCTGTTCCTTCATTTGTACTATCGTGAATTTGCTCTAATACTGGAGAAAACCATATTGCGTTTATGCCTAAATCGTCAAAGTAACCTTCTTTTATTTTTTGTGTAATTCCAGCCATATCTCCGCCCATAAAACCTCTTAGTTTTGCTGGTTCTTTGGTACGATTGAGATTGCGATCATTTTTTGTATTTCCGTTATAAAAACGATCTGTCAACATGAAATACACATTGGCAGCTTCCCAAATAAAAGGTTGTGTTTTTGTTGTCGTTTTAGGAGTTTCAGAAACTTTCGGTTTGCATCCAAAAAAGAAAAGAGAAATGAAAAATAAGACGAATAATTGCTTCATTTTGCAAGTGATTTTACATTAGTATTCCTGCAATATAAAGGTTACTGCGCTATTATCATATTGTAAAATTAAGATTGAATTAAAAAACAGTTACTACATCGATTGAGTTAACTATTTTCTTAATAACTAGTTTGAATTTGTTTTAGGAAATGGCAAAAAAGACAGTGAAATTTTGTGTTTTTTTTTAGAAAAAAGGAACTTACAATCAAGAATCAAGAATCAACAATTTATTTCTTCTTAGTTCTACTCAATATTTTATATTCTTCATAACAATCATTAATTGCATCTAAAATTTGTAGATCGTTTGCGTTGGTAATGAATGTTTTTGAGTAGTTACAAAGCGAAAGAATTTCATCAATATCTACACGTTCTACTTGTAGTAATTCGCGTAGCATTTGTCGGTCAAATTTAGAAGCTAAGAGTTCACGAATTTTATCGTCTTCTTTCATTTGACGTAATTTTCGCATTTGCTTCGGTTTTTTTCCGAATAGATTTTTTAAGAAATCAGCAGGATTAAAAATCGCTCCTAACACAGAAGAAATAGCACCTGGCGCATTTTGACCAGCTTCATATCCTGTAGAAAGTCCTGCAATTCTATAACGATAATTTGGACGTATTGGAACGTTTTTAGCGTCAATATCTAAATATCCTGTGAGTTGATATGGAGTTAATATTACCTTTTCAAGCGCGTACGCCAACTCGGTCATTCGAATTGTAGAAGAGCCTTTGTATTTTAACATGTCATTGGTAACACGAACTTTAATCGATTTGAATCCTAAAAAAGAAAAGAATAGCATATCATCTGCTTTGGCTTCAATTTCAAATTCTCCTTTTTCGTTCGTAATTACACCTTTAATAGTTGTTAAGTTTACAACATGCACCGTTTTCATAACTTTATCATCTGCATCGTTGACAACTTTAGCATACAGCTTTTTCATCTCCTGAGCGGAAAGTGTAGTAATTGTTAAAAATAAAAGTAGAAAAGTGTATACTTTTTTCATGTATGCGATTTTTGTAAAATAGCCTTATTGACCAATTTTAGCATAAAAATACTAAACAAAACTAAAAAAAGTGCGCCAAAGCGCACTTTTTACTTAATATTAACAATATTAACGGTTATTTTCTTCTAGATCGTCCTCTAAAACGTTCGCTTCCGCCACCGCTATCTCCAGCTCCAGAACGTCTTCTACGATCTCCGCCATTAGATGAAGCGCTATTATCGCTTCTACGACTTCTTCTACGATCTCCGCCGCCACCGCCATCTCTGCGTCTTCTTCCGCCGCCGCCATCTCTACGACGACGTCCGCCACCGCCACCGCCAGTGTTGGTAGATTCTTCCACATTTACAAAACGTCCATCAACTTTAAAGTCAGTGAAGTGCGCTAATACTTTTTCTCTCTTGTCAACATCTGTATTAAAGAATGAAAAACTATCTTTTACATCTACTTTGTATACATCGTCACGTCCTAAATCTAATGTTTCTTTTAAGAAATCTTTCAAACGCATCCAATCGTATCCATCTTTTTCACCAACATTGATAAAGTAACGTGTGCTATGTTCATTACTTCTTCCACGAGATGAACCATCTTCATTATTTCCTTTCGGCTGATTTAGATCGCGTTTTTTGTTATAATAATTGAAGAATCTGTTAAATTCAACAGAAACCATACGTTTGATTAATTCTTCCTTAGAAGTATCTTCGAAAATTTCGCTGATAGAAGGTAAAAACTTTTCTACTTCTTCGTTTACTTCCGTATTGTGAATTTTGTTTGCTAAGTGAAATAATTGAACTTGGCAGATTTCAATTCCTGTTGGAATCGCTTTTTGCTCAAATTTCTTTTGAATTTTACGTTCAATCGATTTTATTTTACGCATTTCACTTTTGGTAACAATTACCATTGAAACTCCTGTTTTTCCAGCTCTACCAGTACGACCACTTCGGTGCGTATAGGTTTCTATTTCATCAGGAAGTTGGTAATTAATTACGTGTGTAATATCGTCAACATCAATTCCACGTGCCGCTACATCGGTTGCTACTAACATTTGAATTTGACGTGTACGGAATGATTTCATCACTAAATCACGTTGATTTTGACTTAAATCTCCGTGCAATGCTCCGGCGCTATACCCATCTTCAATTAATTTTTCTGCAACCGCTTGTGTATCACGTTTCGTTCTACAGAAAACTACTGAAAATATATCAGGATTGGCATCTGCCAAACGTTTTAATGCTAAATAACGATCTCTTCCGCTTACTGCGTAGTATTCGTGACTTACTGTGTCTGTACCAGAGTTACGAGATCCAACCGTAATTTCTTTTGGATCGTGCATAAACTTTTTAGCAATAGTAGAAACTTCTCTTGGCATTGTAGCCGAAAATAACCATGTGCTTTTATCGTCTGGAGTGTGTGATAGAATTGCAGTAATGTCTTCATAGAATCCCATGTTTAACATTTCATCTGCTTCATCAAGCACACAATATTCTATTTTAGTAATATCAACCAAACGACGATTAATCATATCTTGCATACGTCCAGGTGTTGCCACTACAATTTGTGCACCTTTCTTTACTTGTCTTGCTTGATCTGTAATACTAGCTCCACCATAAATAGCGACTACATTTATGTTTTCGTATTTAGAGTAGTTTTTTAATTCGTTGGTAATTTGTAAACACAATTCTCGCGTTGGCGATAAAATAAGTCCTTGCGTTGTGCGGCTACTTGCGTCTATTTTTTGAATAAGGGGAAAACCAAAAGCGGCAGTTTTACCTGTTCCGGTTTGGGCAAGTGCCACAATATCAGTTTCTTCGTTAAGTAATAATGGAATTGCTTTTTCTTGAACTTCACTAGGCGTTTCAAAGCCCATATCTTGAATTGCGCGCAAAAGCGAATCTTGAAGACCTAATTCTTCAAATTTTGTCATACTATAATTTTAAAAGGTTCGTACAGCTTCTTGCTGTGTTGAGAAGTTACATGGAGCGTTACGACCTATTAAAATACTTTGACGCTGCATAACTTCATCCCGCTCTGGGATTTCAAGGCGCAAAGTTAGTGTTTTATTTTTAATAATAAAATTATGTTGTATTTTTCTTAAAATGAGCGTTTTAAGGTTGATTTTGCAGTGAAACTTTTAGTTGAGGATAATCTATGCCGAATGCTTTTTGGTTTTTGAATGGAATTTTTAGGGTGTCTTTTTCATTGAATGGAATCCAGATTTCGAGATCGTCTAAATTTTTAAGTTCATGCTCGGTTAATGAAAGTGGCTCAGTTTCAATCTTTGGTCTATGTTCGTTTTTAAATTTTAGATAAAAATGCTCTCCAAGAATATTATCTACATTACTTGCATTGATGTTTGAAAAACTTATTTGTTGAGTGTTTTTAGAATCATCTTGAATGAAAATTACAGGATAATCAGAAATTTCATCTTTTAGAGCTCCTATGAAATAATGCTTTCCATTAGCAACTATAGATTTGATAGTATGATTAGAACTTAATATATAATTGCCACGTAAATCAAATAGATTATAAGTAGATGTACTGGTACAGCAGGCAAATTGAATAGTTACTAAATAACCTTCGTTTTGGTAAATTTCTAATGCATCAGAAAAAAAGTTCAATTCATAGCTAGGTAAACAGATTGAGTCTAGATTGAAAATTTGTAAATTATGTTTACTTCCTATGAAGCCAGTTAATTTAAAATCTCGATATGTTTGTGTTAACCTTTTAAAAAGATAACTTTTTTTTGGTTTTGTAGCATCTAGAGTAAGTCTAATATCAGTAAGTTCTATCTTTTGGAGATATTCATCATGCTCTCCTATTTCAATGTGTTTGTTTTCGAATGTTGGTTGGATATTATAGATGCTGTCAAATCTTTCAAATGAATATTTTTTACGATTATATTTTTTTTGAGTTGAAAAAATACTGTCGTCTATTAAAATTTTAAAACGATAAAGATCACCATTTGCTTTCGGAAGATTTACTTGTAATAAAGTATCATTAACTGTTTGCAGATATACAATCTCCTTTTTAACAACTATTTTTGTGCAAGAAGTAATAAAGATTAGTTGTAAAACAACTAAAAGTCTAAATATTTTCAAAATTGATCATTTTTTA
>NZ_JBGCDL010000318.1:0-31043 GCF_045105435.1 Kordia sp.
GCGATTCCATCAGACCATTCTGCGAAGAAACGAACTCGCACACTTAGTGTAAGTTCATTGATATATGCTGATAAATCATACGATAGATTGTCGAATTTTGTTCCAATTCCGACATCTGCAATAATATCTGCTGTTAGTGCTGTCCAAGCTGTTCCATCGGTAGAGACTTCTACTGTAAAGTAATCATCTGCACCACCAACACCATCATCTAAGTAATGTGAATAATAACAATCAAAACTGAATGCCAGATTTACATAATCTGTCGTATCATATGAAGTCGTTGATTGTAATGCGTTGTGTGTAATGTACGAGGTTCCAAATCCGTCAGCTCCGACATCTGAGTTAGAGATTACAAATTGATCACTTCCAAATCCTGAAGAGATTGCTGGAAACCATACTTCTTCTGCTGGGACAAAAGTACTTGTTTGATTTTGCCATGCAGAACGCGCATTGATCGTAGCGCCATTGTCAATGATAAATACGTTACTAAAAGCTCCTAAACCGCCAGACTCGAAGTCTTCATCTATTAAGAAAACATCTTCCACATCTCCAGAAACTGATATTTCTAACATATCATTTTCTCCACATACAACTCTACTTGATATATCTGGCGTAATATTTACTGTTGGTATAGGATTAAATTTTGCAACAACTGGCTCTCGCACCCAAGATTCACAAGTACCATTGTAAGCCGTTACATAGTATGTTGTTGTTGCTGAAATTGATGGAGTTGTCCAGTTTCCTGTAACTGTTGTTGCCACTAAGCTTCCGCCTGTTTCGGCATCGTACCATCTGAATTCTGTCACTGAAGGTGTTCCTGTTCCTGTTACAGATAAATTTACCGTTCCTGTTCCACAAGTTTCCCCATCAGTAATCGTATCAATTAGTGCATCACAAAACGGTTCAACTGTAAATAAATAATCTTCTGCTTCTCCATGTTGATCAATTGTTACTCCTGTATCTACAAAATCTTCACATGGATCAAAATCGTATGAATTATTATAATCAAATATGGAATAATCATAACCTGTATAGTTACGAACACGCAATCTGTAATTACCAGCTGCAGTTCCTAACGGAATTACAAAACCGAAAGTGGTGGTTGTAGTTGAGATAAAGTTTGAATTGTATACTTCTTCTGTTGTTTCATCGAATACATCATCACCATCCCAATCGACCCAAGCTTTCCAAGTACATCTAAATGGAGCTTCTAAATATACATTAATACCTTCTCCTTCTACTTGTCTTGATAAAGTAGCTAGACCTGTGAAATCCTGATAACCTGTACTAAAACCTGTACCAGCATTAGTAACATCTTCCAAAGTTCCTAGAAAAGCAACTTCATCTATATACATCGTACCAGGTGTATCTGTTGTTGGTTGACAAGGTCCAGGAATTATAGTTGGTGTTGTAACACAAATATTAAAGGTTCCTTCGCTACCAGCACCTCCATAACTGTATACTCGGACATAATAGGTTGTTCCTATGGATAGACCAGTTGCATTGATAACTTCAGTACCAGATCCTGTTGTTCCGTCTGCGCAAGTAATATTAGTTCCATTACAAGCACCTGAACGTAAATCTAATACTAAATCAACTATAGTTCCTGTCGTTACTGTAATATCATGACTTGTTGCAGTAGCAACAAAGCTATACCAAACATCATCATCTGCATTTCCTGTAAAACCACCACAGCTAATTGCGGCTAAACTTTGAGAAGCATCTACAGTTGTACCAGTAATACTTGTTATACATGTATTACTTGGACTGACACTTAATGAAGTAGCATTGGCGCAATCATCATTTACAGGTGGAATTATCGGTGAAGTTACACAGATATCAAAAGTACCTTCATTTCCTGTACTTCCAAAACTGTATACTCTTATATAGTACGTTGTTCCTGTTGTTAAACCTGTTGCATTTATTACTTCTGCACTTGCGCCTGTTGTGGCATCTGCACAGTCTATATTAGTTCCTGTACATGCACCTGATCGTAAATCAACTACGGCATTTGTGAGTGTTCCTGGTGTTACTGTTATATCATGATTTGCTTGTGTAGCTGTGAAACTATACCAAACATCGTCGTTTGCATCTCCTGTAGCACTGTTACAATTAATAGCTGCAATACTTTGTGTTGCTAATTCAGTTGTACCTGACACACTTGTTGTACACGTTGTTCCGCTTACCGTGAGTGCTGTAGCATTGGAACAATCATTATTTAATGGTGGTTGCGGAGGCGTAGTTACACAAATATCAAAAGATCCTACTTGTCCTGCTCCAGCTCTACTGTATACACGTACATAATAGGTTGTACCAAGCGTTAAACCTGTCGCGTTTATAACTTCTGCATTACTACCTCCTGTGTTGTCTGCACAATCTATATTAGTTCCATTACATGCTCCTGATCGTAAATCTATAACTACGTCACCCATAGTTCCAGGAGTAACTGTAACATCATGCTCAAAAGCTGTAGCTACAAAACTATACCAAACATCGTCATCGGCATTTCCAGTTATTCCATTACAATTAATCGCTGCTAAACTTTGTGTTGCATTATCAGTTGTTCCAGTAACACTTGTTACACAGGTATCTGTTGGACTTACACCTAATGTTATAGCATTGGCGCAATCATCATTTGAAGGTGTTGTAACTGGTGTTGTGACACAGATATCAAATGTACCTGCATTGCCAGCATTACCATAACTGTATACACGCACATAGTATGTTGATCCTATTGATAGTCCTGTTGCATTGATAACTTCGTCAGTACCTCCTGATGTATTGTCTGCACAATCTATATTGGCTCCATCACATGCGCCCGATCGTAAATCAACTACCAAATCGTTAATTGTTCCTGGACTTACTGTAATATCATGAGCTGTTCCTGTTGCTACAAAACTATACCAAACATCGTCATCTGCATCACCTGTGAATGCATTACAAGTTACAGCAGCAATACTTTGCGTAGCTGTAGAAGAGTCTCCAGAAACAGATGTTATACAGGTGCTTGTTGGGCTTACACTTAGTGAAGTAGCTCCAGAACAATCGTCATTAGCTATTGAAGGCAAACTTAAAAGTGTGACTACAATATCACCGTTTAAAGCATTTGATGTTGCACAGTTGTAACGATTTAAATGTATTCTGTAATCTCCGGTTGTAGTTGGTATAAAATCAATGGAAGCTTCTGTTCCTGCACATGCTGGGCCATTATCGTCATTGAATGCTACAGAAGTTCCTGAAGCATCTCTAACTGACATTTGTGTGTCAAAACCAGATCCGCAATTAGAAAGTCTGTAAGTAGCTCCAGCAATCATATTGGTAACTCTGAAATTTCTTCGCCCACCGTTGTTTTGAGGTGGCGTACAAGTTATGCTGTTCCCTACAACAGCAGGAGCAGCTGTGGTACAAGCATTATTGTTTATTCCGGCGCATTGCGCTTGTAGGTCTGAAAAAGATAAAAATATACAAATAAAAGTGAGGCATAGGTATGTTCTCATAATTTAGGGGATTTGGTAGTGGGCTATTTTGCTTTACTAAAATTAGAAAATATATCGTTTCATTAATCTTTAAAAAATTGCATTTCATCGTTATTTTAAGATATTTCATCGAAACCAGCGGCATATTTAGTTCTTTACAACTCACTTGTACACGCTTATTTATAAGGCATTTACGGGAATCCGCAACTAAAAATGATCGATTATCCTATTTTTTCTAAAAATCAATTAATAATCTACTTTTCAAAATTTAAACTCCATTTTTTTACACAAAAAAAAGTGAACCGAAGCTGACTTTTTTAATGTTTATTAACTTTCTTTTTAATTACTACAAATAGCAGCTTTAATCGACATTTTCTAATGCTTGAGTGATATCTTGAATGATGTCATTTACGTTTTCAAGACCAACAGATACACGAATAAGTCCGTCAGTAATACCTGTTTCCAATCTATCTTCCACAGATAATTTACTATGCGTTGTAGATGCTGGATGCGTAACAATACTTCTTGTGTCACCTAAATTTGCTGATAACGAACACATTTTAATACTGTTTAGAAATGTTCTTCCAGCGTCAACGCCTCCTTTTACTTCAAACGCAACTACGTTTCCTCCTAGTTTCATCTGCTTTTTGGCAATTTCATATTGCGGATGCGACTTTAGAAAAGGATATTTTACGGTATTCACTTTTGGGTGATTTTCTAAAAACTCAGCCACTTTTAAAGCATTCTCACAATGACGATCTACACGTACAACTAAGGTTTCTAGACTTTTTGATAAAATCCATGCATTGAATGGCGATAATGCTGGGCCTGTATTTCTTGCGAATAAATATATTTCACGAACTAAATCGGCACGACCAACCGTAACACCGCCTAATACACGACCTTGTCCGTCAATAAGTTTTGTAGCAGAATGAATTACTAAATCGGCTCCAAATTTTATAGGTTGTTGCAAATATGGTGTTGCAAAGCAATTGTCTATGATTAAGATGAGATTGTGCTTTTTGGCAATTTTTCCTAATATTTCTAAATCTATGATGTCAACTGCTGGATTCGTTGGCGATTCTGCATATAATACTTTCGTATTTGGCTGAATTAAGGATTCAATTTTATCTATTTCGTTTACTTTGAAATAACTTGTTTCAATATTCCATTTCGGTAAAAACTTCGTAAATAGACTATTGGTTGAACCAAATATGGATCGCGAAGACACAATATGATCTCCACTATTAAGCAATGCTGCAAATGTGGAAAATACCGCCGACATTCCTGTTGCAAAAGCATAACCATCTTCTGCACTTTCTAGTTTGCAAATTTTTGACACGAATTCGGAGGTGTTCGGATTCGTGAATCGACTGTAAATGTTACGTTGTTTTTCTTCTGCAAAGGAAGCCCGCATATCTTCTACATCTTCAAAAATAAAACTTGATGTAAGGTATAACGGATTGGAATGTTCAAGGAAACTAGAGCGTTCTATTTGTGTCCGAATTGCCTGTGTTTCTATGTGTTGGGAATTCATTGTTTTTGTTGTTGTTTTAGTCGCTTTGCTCCTGTTGTCAGTTGGTCGCTGCGCTCTGTTGCTTGTAAAAGTGTTTTTCTATTTTTTATTTCAAAACTTAAACTATTAAACTTATAAACATTTAAACTTCGTTTTTTGTTGATTCGTTGATTTGTTTTCTATCTATAGTATATAAAATCAACTATTTATCATAGTATTCTCGACTGCGCTCGAATTGACATTTTTTAATTTAAAATTCAACATTTAGCATTTAAACTTCAAACGTAGACTGAGCGGAGTCGAAGTCTACAGTTTCTCCGTTAATCGTAAAATATCTCCAAAAACACCTCTTGCCGTCACTGCCGCGCCAGCACCTGCGCCTTGAATTACCAACGGCTGCTCTTTGTAGGCTTCTGTGTAAATTTCAAAGATAGAGTCTGAACCTTTTATTTGTCCCAATGCACTATTGCTCGGTACAGAAATTAGCTTTACTTCCAAGATTCCTGTTTCGGTAGATAAATCGCCCACATAACGCAATACATGATTTTCTTGCTGATTTGCCTTGATGAGTTTATACGTTTTGTCTAAATCAGTCACGTTCTTTTTGAAATTTTGCAAACTGATTGCTTGTAAGTGCGCTGGCAATAAGTTTTGAATGGTAATATCTGAGAATTCATGCTTTAAATCCAATTCCCTAGCAAGGATTAAAAGCTTACGTGCCACATCATTTCCCGATAAATCTTCACGCGCATCTGGCTCGGTAAATCCTTTTACTGAGGCTTGTTTCAACACTTTGCTAAATTCGATGTCTTTCACCGAAAAGGTGTTAAACAAGTAACTTAAAGAGCCTGAAAACACACCGCGAATTTTACTGATTTTTTCACCCGATTTATGCAATAATTTTATCGTGTCAATTAATGGCAATCCCGCTCCAACATTGGTTTCGTACAAATAATTTTTTTGATGCCTTTTCAGTTCTTTTCGCAACGTATCATAGAATGAGTACTCAACTGTATTTGCAATTTTATTTGCCGAAACCAAATCGAAGCCATTCGTAACTAAACTTATATAATTATGAATAAAATCCTTGCTTGCTGTTGTATCAACCGCAATTAAATTTTCTAAGTGATTGTTTTTTGCGTAGTCAATTATTTGCTGTACGGTATGCGCTATTTTTTCTTTTGTGAATGTTTCCTGCCAATTGTCTGCAATTCCGTTTTTGTCTAAATATACATGTTGCGAATCTGCCACAGCAAACACATTTAACTTGATGTTGTTTTTGTCTAATATATCTTTTTTGCTTTGCACGATTTGATCTAATAATGTGCCACCAACCAATCCTTTTCCAAAGACTGCGATATTTATTTTTTTAGAAATTCCGAAGATTTGACCGTGAATTACATTGATTGCTTTGTGTAATTCTGATTTTTTTACCACCAAACTTACGTTCTTCCCGCTGACGGTATTATTGAATAGAATTGGAACGATTTGATTTTTGATAAGCGCATTGTACGGCTTGTGAAATTCACTTAAATCTTGTCCCACAATCGAAATTACAGCGACATCATTAATGATTGAAATTTTGTTAACATCTTTCGTGTAGAAATCATTTTCAAATTCTTTTTCTAAGGCTACAATTGCTTGTGGAGCCTTTTCTGCATCAATCACCAAACCAATTCCACGTTCCGAAGAACCTTGCGAAATGATACTTACATTGATGTTGTTTTCGCTTAATGTTTTAAAAATTCGCGCATCTACACCAACTCTTCCTAGCAAACCTCTTCCTTCTAAATTGACTAGCGCTACATTGTCTAAAACGGAGATTGATTTGATTCCTTTTTTCGTCGTTTTTTGCTTGATGATGGTTCCTTCATCCGAACTATTAAAAGTATTTAAAATTCGCAATGGAATGGTTTTTTCTATGAGCGGAACAATGGTTTTTGCGTGTAAAATGTTGGCTCCAAAGTTTGCCAACTCGTTTGCTTCGTTGAATGATAATTCTGAGATTTTTCGCGCGTCAGCGACCAAATCAGGGTTCGCAGTGAAAATTCCATCTACATGTGTGTAGTTTTGTAATTCTTCTGCATCCAAAAAATTAGCCAATAAAGCCGCCGTATAATTGCTTCCGTTTCTACCTAAAGTTGTGGTTTCATTGTTTTGATTTGAACCAATAAAACCTGTCACAATGTTTACCGTTGTTCCGTTATGCGATTTGAAATGATTGATGATATTTTTACGCGAAATGACATCTAGTGGACGTGCATTTCCGAACGCATCATCCGTTTTTATAAGATTTCTAGTGTCTGTAAAATGTGCATTAACACCTTCTTTTTTTAGTAAACTCGTCACTAATTTCGCCGAGATAATTTCTCCTTGCGACACGACTTGATCTTTTATTTTTTCACTGTAATCTCCTAATAATGAAACACCTTGAAACAAATTTTCGAGCGTTGTAAATTCTTCCGAAAAATCTATCGATCTGTCTATTTGACTTTGATATGCTTTAAACGCGGTCAATTGTTCGTGGTACGATTCTTTCTGAATAGCTTTCTCTAACATTTCCAACAACTCATCCGTAGCGTTTCCACGTGCAGACAATACGACTGCAATATGTTCTTGCTGTGTTGCTTTTTCTTTTATGATTTGAATCGTGTTTTTGATTCCTTTTCCGTTTGCGAGTGATTTTCCGCCAAATTTTAAAATTTTCACACGTTTAAATTTTAATAATTATTTTGATAATTTATTTTTAAAATTGAGAACGTGTGCAACCACTTCGTTCTCGTATTAAAAATTTTAAGCCTTATTTTTATAAAAAATGACTGAAAATTTTGAATTCTCGTTTCATGCTTTTACTCTATTTTATTGATGATTTTTGTACTTGAAATATGTTTCTAAGCAACAGACTTAGTTGACCATATTCTATTAAAAATGCATCGTGTCCGTGAATCGACTGAATTTCGTCGTGATACACGTTTTTCTTGACGCGTTTTAACCGCTGATACGTTTCTATGTCTTCATCTGGCGAAAAAAAGATATCACTGTTAATACTGATGATATGAATGTTTCCTGTAATTTTTGAAGCTACTTTTTCAAGTGAAGCTCTTCCTCTGGTAATATCGATTGTTTTTAAAAGCTGATTCATCAGTTTGTAGGCTGCCAATTGATAGCGTTCTTGGAGTCTTTTTCCATGGTGCGCCAACCAACTTTCAGTATTAAACTGTGCTGTTTCTTTGTGTTGTGTTCGCTGGAATTTTACTTTGAAAGAAAAAGGCGTTCTGTAGCACAACATGGCATGAATACGTGCATCTTCAATCGGATTGCTAGAGTTTTCAAGGATGCGTTCTTGCAAAAAGCAATTCCCAATAAGCCAATCGGTCGATTTCCAATCAGAAGCAATCGGAATTAGATTTTGAATCAGATTTGGTTCTAAAACTGCCATTTCCCACGCAATTCCTCCGCCCAACGATCCGCCAATTGCGGCAAAAAGCGAATCTATTTTTAGGTTTTCTAGTCCTCTGATAAAAATTTTAGCAATATCTCTCGCCAAAAAGTCTTTATAGAATTTGATTAATCCCGTTTCGCTTGAAAAACCATTGCCCGGAATGTCGAAGCTTAAGATTTTAAAATAGTTGGTATCAATACATTTTCCATCGCCAATCAACTTATTCCACCAACCGTTTTCGCCTGTAACTTCCGAGTTTCCTGTGAGTGCGTGATTTACTAACACAATTGGCGCATCTGCACTATCCGAACCTGTAAGCTGATAACTCAACTTTAGGTTTGGATAATACGCGCCAGTTTCGGTAAAGAAATCTGAAATGGTAATATGTGCTATTTTCTGTCTCAAAATATGTGTATTATGATGCTGGAATTCCCGCGGTTATTTTGTCAAATACGGTTTGTAAATCTGTTTTTAGATCTGACACATTTTCCAAACCGACCGATAAACGAATTAAGTCTTGCGTTACACCTGTAGCTGTTTGCTGTTCCGCTGTTAGTTGTTGATGCGTGGTACTTGCTGGGTGAATAATGAGTGATTTTGTATCGCCAATATTTGCTAAAAGTGAGAATACTTTTGTTTCGTCAGCAATTCGTTTTGCAGCTTCAAATCCTGCTTTGATTCCAAAAGTTACAATTCCGCTTTGCCCTTTTGACAAGTATTTATCTGCTAATGCTTTGTAGTTACTCGTTTCCAATCCTGGATAGTTTACCCAAGCAACGGCTTGTTGTGTTTGTAGCCATTTTGCCAATTCGAGTGCGTTTTCACTGTGTTGTTTGATTCGGATTGGTAAGGTTTCTAATCCTTGAATGATTTGAAATGCGTTGAATGGACTTAATGCGGAACCAAAATCGCGCAATCCTTCAATACGAACTTTAGCAATAAATGCGGCTTCTTTGAGTGCTTCGCTGTAGACTAAACCGTGATATCCGGCAGATGGTTCTGTGAATTCTGGGAACTTTCCGTTTGTCCAATCGAATGTTCCAGCGTCAATGATGGCACCACCTAAAGCTGTTCCGTTTCCGTTGATGTATTTTGTAAGTGAGTGAATAACGATGTTTGCACCGTGTTTGATAGGATTCAATAAGTAAGGTGTGGCAATTGTATTGTCGACAATGAGTGGAATTTTGTTGGCTTTTGCTTGCGCTGAAATTTTTTCAATGTCTAAAACGTCTAATTTCGGATTTCCTAATGATTCAATGAAAACGGCTCTTGTGTTTTCTTGTACGGCATCATTGAAACTGTTTGCTTCTGCTGGATCCACGAATGTAGTTGTAATTCCGAGTCTTGGCAAGGTTACATTTAGCAAATTATACGTTCCGCCATATAAACTATTGGAAGCAACTACATGATCGCCAGCTCTTAGTAATGTTAGCAATGTTGTTGCAATGGCTGCGGTTCCGGAAGCGGTTACTACTGCTGCAATTCCACCTTCTAAAGCAGCTAGTCGTTGTTCTAAAACGTCGTTTGTGGGATTGTTGATTCTTGTGTAAATATTCCCTGGTTCTGCTAAGGAGAATAAGTTTGATGCATGATCCGAATTGTTAAATACATATGCTGTCGATTGATAAATTGGGACAGCTCTAGTTCCTCCGTTTTTCGTTGTGTCGTGTCCTGAATGTAATGCTTTTGTTGCGAATTTTTGTGTACTCATGTTTTCTCGTTTTTATGTTTTTGTTTGTTTGGATTTTGTCTATTTGTTGATTTGTTTGTTTGTGCTTACTCTTGTGTTTTTTGTACTGTACTTGTTGAAATTTCACCAATGAAAAAAGGTCCTTTTGGAAGTATATTACCAAAAGAACCTTTTTTACAAAATGATAAATGGGTTAGTATTTATCTGGTACTTTTCGATAATAGCAAGCTTGACTACAGCACATCATGCACATAGTCATCATACAACAACACATTGTCATTGTAATTTTGATACTTGCTATTTGAAAAAATTTACTCATTGGTTTTTGAAAAAAAGAAATTAACTTAAAATATAATCATGAAAAAAGCCTCTGCGATTTGCAGAGGCTTAAATTATTGTGAGATGCTTTTTAAAGTTAGCGTAATACAATAGTGTCCTCTGCGGCATTTCTGCAACACATAGTACAACACATCATATTTGAAACTTTAGTAAACATTTTTTGTCTTTGTTTGCTACAAAGGTAAAGTCATAATTATTTAATATCCAAATGTTTTTTCAAAAAATTTCATTTTTAACAGTTTTTATGATGAAATATAAAATTCTATTTTTTTGTTGTTTATATCTAGTAGATTTTCATACATTTGCACCTGTTTTGAGGAGAAATTTGAACTGATTGCAACCTCAAGTACTGAATTTAATTCAATACGTTAAAAAATGCTAAAGCAGTAATTTTCTACTTCTTTAGACGACCAAGCAATCTCTTTTTATTTTTTCATCATTTAATTTTTTAAAAGAAGATTTATTATGTCATATTTTTTTACCTCTGAATCGGTTTCAGAAGGACATCCAGACAAGGTAGCAGATCAAATTTCTGATGCTTTAATTGATAATTTTTTAGCATTCGATCCTGAATCAAAAGTAGCTTGTGAAACCTTGGTTACTACAGGGCAAGTTATCTTAGCTGGAGAAGTAAAATCAAACACATATTTAGACGTTCAAAAGATTGCTAGAGAAGTAGTTAACAAGATCGGATACACGAAGAGTGAATATATGTTTGACGGAAATTCTTGTGGTGTTTTATCGGCAATTCACGAACAATCAGACGACATTAATAGAGGTGTTGACAGAGCTACGAAAGAAGAGCAAGGTGCTGGTGACCAAGGAATGATGTTTGGGTATGCAACGAAAGAGACTAAAAACTTGATGCCTTTAGCCTTAGATTTATCACATTTAATGTTGATTGAATTGGCTGCTTTACGTAGAGAAAACAAAGATATTACGTATTTACGACCAGATGCAAAAAGTCAGGTAACGATTGAGTATAATGATGACAATGTACCTTCAAGAGTAGAAGCAATTGTGATTTCTACACAACATGATGATTTTGACGAAAACGACGAAGTAATGCTAAATAAAATCCGCAAGGATATTGTTGAGATTTTAATTCCACGTGTAATCGCAAAATTAGATCCAGCTATTCAAGCATTATTTGGTGATGATATTAAGTATCACATTAACCCAACTGGAAAGTTTGTTATTGGTGGACCACACGGAGATACTGGATTGACAGGAAGAAAAATTATTGTTGATACATACGGTGGAAAAGGTGCTCACGGTGGTGGAGCATTCTCAGGAAAAGATCCAAGTAAAGTAGATAGAAGTGCTGCGTATGCAACGCGTCACGTAGCAAAAAATTTAGTTGCAGCTGGTGTTGCTGATGAGATTTTAGTACAAGTATCGTACGCAATTGGCGTTGTTGAACCAATGGGAATCTTTGTTGACACATACGGAACGGCAAAAGTTGATTTGACTGATGGAGAGATTGCAGAGATCGTAAAAGAAGTATTTGATATGCGTCCTGCAGCGATTGAAAGTCGTTTAAAATTACGCACACCAATGTACAGTGAAACTGCTGCTTACGGACACATGGGACGTAAAAATGAAATCGTTTCCAAAACATTTACAACTCCTTATGGAGAATCAAAAACGATGGATGTTGAGTTATTTACTTGGGAAAAATTAGATTTTGTAGATAAAGTAAAAACAGCTTTCGGATTGTAAGAGATTCTTAGCTTCGTTATATATTTTAGAAAACCGCTTTCTGTTTATGGAAGCGGTTTTTTTGTGGGCTATTTTTTATCAACAAATAGATTCAATCTCTACAAAACTTATTATAAAATTCAATCAAACTTCTAAGATCACTCCTTTTTCGCTGTATACTTTTCGGGTATTTTTCAATAAAAGCATCGCAAGTATCGAACTTTTCTAACAACTTATTAAATCGAGCTTGATTGCGAACATATCCATAAAAAAAATCGCTCACAACAAAAGGTATATTTGGGAAATTTGTTGGATCATTCTCATATAACCTCACACTTCCTGTATTGATAATAACGTCCATTAGCGTTAAAGAAACGGGATTATTAGGAGTTAACATTACAAACTCTTGAACATAAGAATTTTCGCCTTTTCGATATTCATGTACTTGATACACTTTATCATATCCGTACGTCAATTTTTCACCATTTACTTTTACAACTTTTACATTTCCTATTTTGTTAAATCCTCTCGAAAACCTGATCTTCCTACCATAAATAGTATCGTTATTTTTTAGAATGATAAAGTTATTTTCAGTTCCATTCTTATTGTTTGTTTGCAATGTTGTAGCACACGCACACATTAAAAACAACAAACTTATTAAGGCTATTTTTTTAAGATTGATTTGATATTTACAGAAGCTATTTTTCATATTTTACTCACAATTCGCATTATAAAATTCAACTAAATTTTTAATATACCGTTCACGACGTTCTTTTTTCTGTGTAAATTTTTCACGAAAACCTTCACATTTATCAAGTTCTTTTAAGAATTTTTTATAGCTACGTCTGTGTGCATATCCGTAGAAAATGTCACTGACTATAAATGGACGATCTGCCCATTGTCCCGGATCGTGATAGTAGAGTTTTACCTTTCCTTTATTTATAATAACGTTCATCGTTTGGTATGAGTTTTCAGTCTCCTTGAATTCTTTTACGAGTTCGTAAACGCTTTCTTTTCCTTTTCTATTAAATTCATGAAATTGATATACTTCGTTATAACCGTACACTAATTCTTTCTTATTTTTCTGTACAACAGTGATTCTTCCGAGTCTATTAAACCATTTGGTATTTCTTATTTTTTCGCCATAAATTGTGTCTTTAGTTTTCAAAATAATGAAATCTTGTGATTGGTTTTGAGCAGTCATTTGTAAAGACAAAGTACATGTAATAAGGATACAAGTTTGCAGTAAACGTTTAAAAGAAGATTTAATCATCATAAGATATAATTTAATAGTATTTAAAACTACAAAATAGAAGTCTGCAAAAACATACGATGATTTGCGTAGATTTTATGTAATGACTTCAAAATTTCAAAAAATGATATCCGTCAATTAAAATTAATAGTATTTGAAACAGACGCACGTATCCAAACTCTCCATTCCCGTGCATTCGCTCCTATATTTTTTGCACTCATACCATTTATATGAAATTCCAGAAGCTGTTTTGTCATCTTTGCCATGTAATCAACTTAAAATCAAAATTATGGCTTACAAAAATTATGACATCTTATCTGCTTGGAACGCAAATTCGCCAAGAGAAAAAATTATACAATTTGTAGAAGAAGTTACAAATGAGAATCACATAAATTTCGTAGAACCTTCAAAGCGAATTGCAACTTTTGATAATGATGGTACCTTATGGTGTGAAAAACCAACGATACAAATAGAATTTATGAAGTATCAGATGCAAAAAAATATTGCTGCAAATCCTGACACTGAAATCAGTAAGATGATGGAAAAATATTTTAAAGGGGAAATTAAAAAAAACGCTACAATTCAGCGCATACTATATGAACAAGTTGAAAGCGGTATGCCACTATCTGAATTCCAAACTAATGTGAAAGAATTTTTAGCACAGTGGAAATATCCCAAAGAAAATGAGAAGAACAAAAACACTATAAATAAAAAATTGACAGGACGCACATACAAAGAGCTTACCTACAAACCAATGCTAGAATTATTGGATTATTTACGAAAAAATGATTTCAAAATATTTCTTTGTTCTGGTGGAAGCAGTGATTTTATGCGCGTATTTGCAGAAGAATTATATGGAATTCCTAATGAAAATGTAATTGGCTCCTTTGCTATTAACCAATATGTATCAGCAATTAACACGAAGCCAGACGAACCAAAAAATGATATAGAGCCAGAAGAACCAAAAAATGGTATAAAGCCAGAAGATACTTTTATCCGCAAACAAATTCAGAATATTCACAAAACAGTATTTGCAGGAAAATCTGAAGCTATCGATGCTCGTATAGGAAGAATTCCAATTTTTTCAGCAGGAAATGTTTTAAATGCTGGTGATGTGGAGCATTTAACCTATTGCAAATCAAATCCGCTTCCAAATTTTCAATTGCTAATTAATCATGATGACGCTGAACGAGAAGTAGCCTATTCTGAAAAAAATAGGGTTTCACTAGATGTTGCCGAATTACAAGATTGGAAAGTAGTACACATGAAAGATCATTGGAAAACCGTTTTTGCTAAAAACAATTTGTAAAGCGACACAGAACTTTTTCCAAAAAAAATAATTTTCTATTTTTGAGCGTATTCAAAACTAAAAAACATGTCACAAAAAGTACGTTGGGGAATTATCGGATTGGGGAAAATTGCGCATAAATTTGCGGCTGATTTACAACTTTCTGACACTGCAATGCTTCACGGAGTTGCTTCGCGTAGTATGGAAAAGGCTATCGCTTTCGCGAAACGTTACAAAGCACAAAAAGCATACAATTCATACGAAGCACTTGCCCAAGACCCTGAAATTGATGTCATTTATATTGCCACACCACATGTATTCCATTTTGAAAATACAATGCTTTGTTTGAAACAAAATAAGGCAGTTTTATGCGAAAAGCCACTAGGTGTCAATTCCACGCAAGTGCAAACCATGATTGCAGAAGCACAAGCAAGAAACGTATTTTTAATGGAAGCTATTTGGACACGTTTTATGCCGTCATACCAAAAAGTATTGAAACTTTTACAAGAAGAAACCATCGGAGAAATTATAAGTATTCGTGCCGATTTTGGCTTTCTTGGCGAACCAAATCCTGAAAGTCGCTTATTCAATAAAAAATTAGGTGGCGGCTCGTTGTTAGATATTGGAATTTACCCAATATTTTTAAGTCTGTTAGTATTAGGAATGCCGTCCGAAATTAAAACCATGGCGCGCATGACACCAACCGAAGTAGATAGTTTTTGTGCGATGTTATTTGATTATAAAAACGGAGCAAAAGCAATTTTAGAATCTACTTTTGAAGTCGATACGCCAACAGAAGGCTATATTTTTGGCTCAAAAGGTTCAATAAAATTACATCGCCGTTTTCATCATGCCAATACAATTACACTTTTCAAAGATGATGTAGAAACCGTTTTTGAATTGCCACATTCAGGAAATGGATACATTCACGAAATTGAAGATGTAAATGGTTGCATTCGCAATGGAGAAACCGAAAATTCAAAATTACCATTGGCATTTAGCGCACAATTAATGACAATTATTGACCGCGTAAAAGCGCAGATTGGGTTAAATTATGACACAACTACTTCAATCCAAAAAAAATAAACACTATACACATTCATTACATAATTTATTGACAATAATTTCTTATATTAATTGCTTCAAATTAAAGTATAAAAGCACATTATAATACATATAATTTTATACATACATCGCAGAAAAAAATGTTTATTGAAATTTTAAAGTACGGGTTTTTAGTTATTTTCTTTTCCACTGCCATTATCGGAATTGCAAGTATTCCTGGCTGGATAAAAATTCCGGAATGGTACCGAAAACGTATATTTATTGTATTGGTATTGGAAGTTATAGGCGTCATCATTATTTATTCACAACAAGAATTTAATACAAGTGATTCTACAGGAGTTCCAGAAATTAGTATCGAAAACAACAATTGGATTGCCATTGATAACAACGGGAAAATAGTGAAACCAGAAATAATAATTAAAACAAAAGACACTACTATTCGTAAAGTATTGGGTGAACAATCTGATGTGAATTTAGGAAATTTACGATCGAAAATTGTGGAAGATGGATTGAGCATTATAAATCCTGACAGTATTAGTCTTGGCTATATTAAAGCTTTGGATTTGCAACGAAACGGACTTTTTAATTCGTTAAATAATGGTAAAACGGAAGTAGCTGGCTCTGATAATTATGCCCTTGTGAAATGGAGAAAACTACCTGGCGAGAATTGGACTAAGAAAGGAAAATTGATTCCACCACTACAATTGACCGTAAAAGATGGAAATTCGGGAACGTATTACGAAATAAAAAACAAACGTGACAAAGTCCTTTTTGATAGCAGAAATGATGGAAGAGATTTATTTAATTCAAATATTAGAATCCTTCACTTTTTTCAAGAAGAAGGCGCTTTTTATATTTTAAGAATTTCGCATGCAGATTTAACATCAGAGAGTAAACATGTAGAAATTATTAATGCAAAAATGGAGCCTACCTTTAATTAATTTTTCTTCTATATTGCACTTTTTGAAGCAATTTCGAAATTCAAAACGAAGTACTCTAAATTTCCTCAAAATTATTTTGAAACAAATTTGATAGTTATTCGTCTTATTTTTGTAAAACGATAAAGTTTAGCCAATAATAGAAACAAAATACTCAAAAAAAGCGTGCGTAAAAACCTCATCATACATAGCATTTTATTTGTATTGCTTTGCGCAATAAGTATTGCGGCGTTTTCAACCTATACTTTAGAAACTCAAAAACGCGTCCTCAAAACAGATGCCATTGAGCTTTCGGATATTAAATACGGAATGTTCAATGTTGATGCTTGGGAAAAACAGTTTGCAACTATCATTACTAAGAAATTAAAAGACCTTAAAATTTCAGGCGGACAACGCGGAGAAGCCAAAATAAAGATTGAAAAGTTTTTAAATGAATCTATTGATAAGTTTGAACGCACCTACAAAGCCAATAACGAAAAAAATGCTGATTTTTTAGGAATTTCACTCCGAAATATCGGTGCTGATTATTTTGAAATTTTTGGTGAATTAAAAAATCAAGTACCAACAATTACGGACGATATTCTCAACTTTTTAGAAAGTGAACAAAACAGAGATAGTATCAGAGATTATATTTTAGCACAGATTAATTCATATACAGAAGGTACTTTTCAAAAAATAGATTATACCAGTTACAACAACATTCTTACCAAATACAAAACAGATACTGGAGAAGCTTGTATTGCAAATATTTCGAGTACATTAGAACGTATTGGCAGCAAACAAAATGTTTCAAATAGTGTATTATTAGGTGCTTTTATAATCCTAATTTTGTTACTCTTCATCATAAAAGAAGCAACCAATTTAAGCATTACTTTGTTTATTTTAGCGGCAGTTCACTTACTAGCTTTGGGCGTTTTTCTCCCCATGATTGATATTGATGCGCGTATTGCTTCTATGGAATTACAATTAATGGGCGAAACAATTTCGTTTAAAGATCAAGTATTGTATTATAAGAGTAAAAGTATTATGGAAGTGTCAAGTGTGATGCTTTCTCAAGGGAAAACCAAAGTGATGTTAGTCGGTATTTTAGTCTTACTTTTTAGTGTAATTTTCCCAATATCAAAACTAATTTCGAGTTTATCATTAGTCTATAAACGTTCGCTCAAGCGCAATAAAATAATTCGTTTTTTAGTATTTAAAAGCGGAAAATGGTCGATGGCAGATGTTATGGTAGTTGCCATTTTTATGTCATATATTGGTTTTACAGGAATTATTTCGAGTCAATTAAGTCAACTTGAAAATAATATTAAAAGCTTTGAAGTTTTATCTACGAATAAATCGGAATTGCAATACGGTTTTTTCTTTTTTATGGGATTTGTAATTATGAGTATCTTTATCTCACAGCGAATTCAAAAAATGATTGACGCACCAACGATAAAAGGACTTGAAGCTGAAAATCAACTCGTAACACAAACAGAAAAATGAAAAACACAATGCTAGTTATTGTATTTATTTTACTAACCAAACTGTGTGTTGCACAAGCTGTAGATTTTGATTTACTAAGCTATAACGGTCTACATTTTTATGCCACAAAATCTAAGATTCTTAAAAAACTAGGAAAGCCGCAAAAAGTATATGATCCTAATTATGATTGTGGATTTTTGGTCACAGATGATTCACAAAGTATTGTGTATACAACGCTTGATTATGACACAATTAAATTTACTGGAAATAAAAAAGAAAAATATCTCTTAGAATATGTGAATTTTAAAAAAGACCATACCATTATTGTAAAATATGGCGACCGAAACTTATCTCACAAAACCAATTTTTCAGAACTCGTTGGCATGTTTGGTGATCAAATTAAAGAAGGTTTTGGAAAAAAATTAGACGGCGTATTCATCGTTTTTAGCGAAGGTTATGAAGACGGATTGCGAATTTATATCGCAAACGGAAAATTGACTCGCCTCGAATATTGGTCGCCTTGTTAAAATTATTATCTAATTTTTTCGTCGTATTTACTTTATATTATCAATTGAAATCAAGCCTTTTTTAAGCGCTTTTATGAGCAATGCAGCTGAGTTTCGCACACCTAATTTAGAAATTAAGTTCTTTCGGTGTCCTTCAGTAGTACGCGGACTTATAAATAATTTTTCGCTTATTTCTGAGGTTGTTAATCCTTCTGCAATTAATAATAACACTTTCATTTCGCGACTTGTTAAATCATAATTATCGCCTATTTTCGGAGGTTTTTTTGTTTTGTTTTTCAATCCTGTTAACATGGCGTGCGAAACTGCTTCATTGAAATAAAATCCTTTTTCGTATACTACTCTAATGGCTTCTTCAAATTCTTGCGGGGCAGCATCTTTTAGTATATATCCGTTTGCTCCAATTTCCATTAAATACGTAATCATACGTTCTTCTTTGTGCATACTTAGAATCAAAATTTTTATTCCCGGATATTCTTCACGAATTTTTTTAGTCGCTTCTATTCCGTCCATAACAGGCATTTCTAAATCTAACAGCATCACATCTGGAACTGCATTTTTTAACTGTGTAAGCAATTCGTGTCCGTTTTCTGCTTCCAGAATGACTTCAACTCCTTCAAAAGTATTCGCAATAAGCTTTACGCCTTCGCGAAACAACTCATGATCGTCTGTAATGCCAACTTTTATAGTATGATTATTCATGATTGATAGGTATTTTAATGGTTAATTCTATGCCTTTTTGTTGGTCTGAAAACTTGAAAGTTCCTGAGAGTACAGACAGCCTACTTTCAATGTTTTTTAGTCCAATTCCCTTTTTTTGTTGTAATTTATCTTGCTGAATGCCAATTCCGTTGTCTTTATATACAATCACTAAATCTGTACTTTCATTCTTAAAAAGAATAGAAACTTCCGTAGCATTTGCATGTTTTAGCGTATTATTCAGTAATTCTTGAATGATTCTATATACATTCAATTCGTGTGCTTTTGCGACTATATTTTGGGTAGTATCAATACAAGTTACGTGAACAACATTCAAATCATTGATTGTAGTAACCAAACTTTTTACCGCTTCCATTAGTCCTAATTTCTCTAAAATAACTGGACGCAAATCTTGTGAAATATTCCGTACACCTTGAATCATTGTATCAAACAAAGAATACATTTTAGCAACAGTTGTGGTGAGTTTTTCGGGAGCAACTTCAGGAGAAATTTGACTCAAATATAATTTTGTAGCGGTTAGTAAAGCGCCAACATCATCGTGCAATTCTCTTCCAATTCGGGCACGTTCTCTTTCTTCACTCTGAATAGCAATACGCAGCAATTCTCTTTGGTAATCGGCTTCAATTTTTTGATGTTTTTGTTGCTGTGCAAATAAGCGTTTTTGATAGATAATAAAGAACATAATAACAGCCAATGCCAGCACAAAAAGCACCACCATTCCTATTATGATGATTTGTAATGTTAATTTTGATTCGGATTCACCCATACTGCAATTGTAAAGAAAATAATTAAAATAATATTGACAATAGCGTGCAATCCCCAGACTAAATGACTCATTTCGTCTGCTTCTGTAAACATGCTATTATTGATGAAAAACAGCAATAAGTTACTCGAAAAATAAATTAAAAATCCTGCGTTGATCCAAAATAGTGGTTTCCGCTCTAGCGGACTATACGTTTCTTGTTTTAAAAGTGCATAAAAATAACTCAGCGATAAAAAGATGACTAAAAATCCTAACAGCGTTGTTACATTGGAATTGAAAGTAGTTAAGCTTTGAAAGAAACTCATATTTACAATGGCAAATACCGCAAATACAATCCATAAAACAATAAAGAAACGTGCTGAAAATAATCGTTTCAAAGCATCTTTGTATAAATAAAGAATCAGTCCAAACTCAATAATACTGTAAAAATGATAGACAGGATGATTGTTTTCTTTTTGAAGCCACAAAATATTTGCAACGGCTTCTACCACAAAAATAGTAACGAGTAAATACAGTAATTTCTGTTGCACAGGTTGCAAACGACGATACTTCCAAAGTGCTATACACAAAGGAAGTATCACCGCAATTGATGAAATAAGACTGAGATTTCCGAAGAATTCTTTACTCATTTGTTTGTATTAGCAAGTTGGCGGACATGGTCTTGAATATTGTACAAAAATTTCCCGTGTCTTTAATTCATTATTTCGTTTTGAAAAATTTAGTGCATCCAAAAAAGAAAATGTATCGTTAGCAACAGCATCTTTAAATACAAATCCAAAAATAGGCGTAAATGAGGTTAGATTTGTTTTGTTGAATTTGTTCATATCCAATCCTAAATAAACATGTACAGCTACCAAGTCTTCACCATTCATAGAATTCAATTGTTTAACAAGATCTTCGGTTAAACTATAGCTTCTAACTCGTACAGGACTATTTTTAGATTGCACCACAAACAAATCGTCAATTAAATGAAAATCAACTGTATTCCAATTTTCTGTCACCATATACACATACGATTCTGGCACAATATCAGGTTTTAAGCCATTCACAGTACGTGTATTACTTTTGGGAATTTCATTCGTAATTTCCATATCAAAAAAAGCTTCTTCGCCTTGCGCATTTATAGTTTTAAAAAGTGGTATAAAAGTGATGGCATTTTTTTCTGTTTCTACTTCATTCAAACCCAAATGAATTTCTATTTGAGTTGTCGTTTTCCAATTATCCGCAACTATTTTTAAAGCTTCAATTCCTAAACTAAATTTTTGCGCACGCAAATGCTGCCCTGATATTTCATTAAATTCATGAAAATGATCTGCCAAACGTAAAATATGTTCACGTTGCCATCGTAATAGCTTTTCTTCTTGTGGAAT
This sequence comes from Kordia sp., assembly GCF_045105435.1. Classification (GTDB taxonomy): domain Bacteria; phylum Bacteroidota; class Bacteroidia; order Flavobacteriales; family Flavobacteriaceae; genus Kordia. Next base: position 21,549 of record NZ_JBGCDL010000318.1, read on the forward strand.
GCTCTTCATGTTTTTTTAAGTTTTAGTGTACATTGTACTATATTAAAGTCGTTTTGCTTATCGATAATGCTTCCATAAAACTACGTAAAAAAATACCGCACCTTACTATTTTCATCTGTAAACACGTAAAAACTACAGAAAAACACGTATTTATACTATGTAGATTTTTCAGTACTATCAGTCTTTTTATTCTTACATAAAAGTGTGAATTTTGAAATATGAATTACAAAAAGGAGAACGCTGAAAACCTTCAATAGAGTAAGCATTATAACTATAACATATCATACAATGGAAAAAAAAGTTAGACACTACAAAAAATCAAATCAACTAATTTCAAGAATAGAAAAGGATATTCATATCGAAATCGGTGAAGAATCCAAGCATGTTGTTCCCCAAACATCAAAAGGCTTGATCGATAAAAGTAATAGACAACCTTTAAATTTTACCAACTTTTCAGCAAACAAAGCTGCACCACAAAAAGAAACCTTAACAAGCATCCTAAATTTTAAACATACCGCGCCACAAAACCCATCAATTGTAAGTACTGCGAATGGAAAAATTGAAAAAATATTTTTTACCATTCCAAGTTATGCCATTCCCATAAATGAAAGGGAAAAAAATGTATATTGGGACGCGTATACAGATCTCTTTTTAAACCTACCAGAACACACGTATTTTTTAGTACTAATTCATGAATCTAGCAAAAGTTTTTTTGAAAGATGGATTTCAAATGCACGAATTAATCCCAGCAGACTTGAAGTTGGAACTATAGAAGATCACCTTCATTTTTCCGTGTGGGCAGAAGATGGATATGCCATTACAAAAGATCAAAATGGGCAAACATGGTTTACAGAACCTATCAAATTTCCGCGATATGCAGATGGACAAATGGCGGCAAGAGCTGCTAATATTTCTTCTCTAAAAAGCTATAAAACGCCACTATATTACCAAGGAGGAAATATTTTAATTGGTGATAATTTCTTTTTTATCGGAGCCGATTATCCTAGAAATTCCCTGCAAAACATAGGAAACGCCATTTCGCAACCTATGGACGAAACGCCAAACGACTTCATAAAAAGTTTGTATAAAGAATACTTAGATCATAAAAAAGAATTATTTTATGTAGGAACTGCATTGCCTGTGCCAGAACAAACGGCAACAGAGTTTGAATTGAATGGCGAAATTTGGACGAATGTGCTAAATAGAGGGAACAAAGAAGGAACTACGCAACCCTTATTTCATATTGATATGTTTATTTCCTTGGCAGGAAGAAATAGTGAAGGGAAATATCAAATTCTTGTTGGAAGTCCAAAATTAGCAGAAGAAATTGTTGGTTCTCTAAAAGCGCATAAAAGATATGCCATGCAAGAGATTTATGATGATATTGCGGAAAACTTAGCTGCCAATCCTGAATTTGACGTCATCCGAAATCCGCTTCCTTTGGTATATGTTGATGATGAAGTTCGCAAAGAGCGACTGTGGTATTTTGCAACTGCCAATAATTGTTTGGTAGAAAACGATGGAACTCAAAAAACGGTTTGGCTTCCTACTTACGGACACGGAAGTTGGGCAGAATTAAAAGCTACTGATACAGCCAATCGTAGAATTTGGGAAAATCTAGGCTATAAAGTCAACATGCTTGTAGATTTTCATCCTTTTGCTTCAAACTTAGGTGCTGTGCATTGTATTTCTAAGTATTTAGAACGCAGTACAACCAACAATGAAAATGATGTCATTTCTTAAATAATCATCGCTGCTAAATGAAAAATCTGTGATTAAGATAACCTCTTCTTCCTTTTTTCAAAAATAAATTTAAAAAAACAGTGCGTGAAAAAATAGTTGCATTTTTACGTACTGTTTTTTTGATTTACAATAAGTTACAAACACAAAACATCTTAAAATCACAATCAAAAAAATATTTTCTACAAAGTAAAACGCATTTTTTTTCACATACGGACGCAACCTTTTGGAAGTTTTGCTATCTAGTATATAAACCGACCCATTATGAAAAATGTCAACTTAACAATTTATATTCTCGTGAAAGAAACCTAGAAGCATTTCCACGCTTCACACCCACAATACAATTACTTTATAAAGCATAAAAGTGTCGCTTAACTGACCAAATGGTATGTTTTGCGACCTTACACAATATTGCTATTTTTTTAATTATTTTCTTTTAAAAAAAAAGCCTTTCTATACCAGATTATAGGAAGGCTTTTGGTTATTTTATGTTGTTTTTATTTATAGATTATATTTCACACTCAAAATCACATAACGCGGCTGAATAAAATATTCGCTCGTACTTGTTAAGAAAGAATTTGAATTGTCTTGATTCAATGATTTTGTGTTTAATAAGTTCGTTCCGCTTACCGTATATTCCCATTGACTGTCTTTCTTTTGGTACGATAGTTCCGCTTTTAAGAAGTTGTAACTATTGATTGTACGTTCTTCATTGCTGTAATTAAAATACGAATAATCGGCAGTAAAGATGAAACTCTTCAAGAAATATGCATCTACGTTTACAAACGGACTGTTGGTAATAAAACGGTTTGAATTGTTTCCTTGATCGTAATTATTGATGGTTAAATTGTAACCAACTTCAATGTTTGGAGCGTTTCTAAAGTTTGTGCTCACGCGCGTTCTGTATGCTTGCGTAAACGATTCGTTGACATTCCGAATTCCGTTAATTTCTTGATTAAATTTTGAAAGCGATAAGGTTCCGCCAACAGATGCTTTTATTTTTCCAAATGTACGCTCAAAACGTCCGTTTGCCGTAAATGTTTCATCTGCAAAGTTTGAGTTAAATGGTGTAGAAACACTGTTTGTACTTAACACATCAGGATCAGTTCCACTTCCAGGAATGGTTAAGAATTGTGAACGATTTCGGATTGGATCTACACGTTTGTTGTAATTTAAAAAGGCAAAAATATTTGTGTAATTGAACAGATTGAAACTAAAGTAACTCAAGTTCAAATTGTGTGACAACGCATTTTCAAGCGTTCTGTTTCCTCTAAAAATGGAATTGTAATTGTTAAAGACTAAACCTTCTGCCAAATTATTTACGTCTGTAAAATCGGTTTGCATTTGGTAGGCAAAATTCAAATTCTCAGAATCTTTAAACTGCACACGAATGTTTGCATCTGGCAGAAAACGCGTGAATGTATCTTTAAATTCCGAATCGAATTGCGTATTTTTTATGCTGTACGCATGCGCGGTAAGTCCTGGCGTAAAGGTGAACTTTCCAGATTTTATCTTATAGTGCATTCCCACGTATGTGTCCGAAAAATTATAATTCACATCATTTTCTAACGCTTGTTGCGCGCTAAATAATGACAGTTTGCTTCCGCTGTCTAATAATTGGAAAATTTCCGAATCAAATTGCTGTGAACTCAACGTAGTTCCTGCCGTAATGTTTATGTTACTCTTTTGATTTAACACGTACCAATAATCCAATCGTGCATCAAATTTGTTCGTTTTTACGCGTTTGTCTTGTGCAATATCTAAAAACGTTTGCGACGTATTTAAACCTAGTACATCTGTAAAACGGAATTGTTCACTTTGCGCGAGTCGTGCATTGTAAAACGGATCTTCGTCTTGTAATAAATGCTGCGCTTCCAATGCAAAAATATGGTTTTCGCTTAACGTATAATAGTAGTTAAAATTTTGATTGAAACTATACGGATTCTGCGCTTGGCGCTCATCAATATTTCCTAGTAGCGATGAAAAGAAATCTTGCGTTTCCGTTTGTTGCGACACTTTTGCAAAAATATCATAATCCATCTGATTGTTGCTATTTGGCTTGTATGTTGAGCTAAGTTTAAACAATCCTAAATCACTTTTTTGGCGCGTTGTTGTCGTCGTAATTTCGTCGGGAGTTGTTTCGTCAATATAATTATTAACACTGTTTTCTTGTAATTCAGTTCGTGAACCAGAATAGATTGCAAAGCCAGTAATGTCCCACGTTTTCTTTGGCGAATAACTAAAGTTGGCTGCTCCAAATTTTGAGTCGATCGCTTTCGCGCGATTGTTTCTCAGCGTTAAAAAACCAATATCGCTTGAAGCTACATTAAAGTTCGTACCTGTATTTCTGGCTGCATTTCTAAATCCGCCTGAAAAATTAAAATAATCACGTGTTGTAAACGGAATGGAACCAATATTATTAAAATCTGTAATGAAATTAACACTGTATTTTGGACTGTAATAAAACAAGCGTGGATTGGCAATATAGCGTTCTTCGGGACCAATTCCTCCCGTAATTTCACCAAACCAAAAGTTTTTCTTTCCTTCTTTCAGTTTGATATTGATCATGACATTATCTTGATCATTTCCAAGACCTCTTAGCTGTGAAACCTCGTTGCTATTTTTTAGCACTTCTACTTTGTCAACCGCATCCGCAGGAATGTTTTTTGTAGCTAATTTGCTATCGCCATCAAAAAACTCCTTTCCTTCTACCATGACTTTCGTTACCGCTTTTCCTTCTACTTCTATTTCACCATCATCTGTAACCTCAATGCCGGGCAGTTTTTTTAGGACATCGCCTAGTTTTTTTTCCGAGCCGTTTTTAAAAGAATCCGCATTGTATATAATCGTATCGCCTTTGATGGTTACGGGCATTTCATAAGTAAGTTCGACGGCGTCTAAGCTTTTATCGGCTTTCATTACAAAGTCTTTTGTAATATCTACTTCCTTTGTAGTTAACGAATCATTTACAGTTGCCAAACCTATAAAACTTACTTTTATAGCATAGTTTGTATTCTTCTTTAATGCGAGTCTAAAGCGACCTTCATTATTGGTAATCCCGTACGATTCTAAGGTATTTGTTGCTTTGTTAAGCGCTATCACGTTTGCCAATTCTAAAGGTTTGCCAACACTGTCTTTTACGACACCTTCAAATTTAATTTGGGCAATAGTAGTCTGTGCCGTGAAACACAGCAGTAGCAGTAATATATTTTTCATTGGTATTTTTTCTTCTGGTTAGTTGTTGGCTAGACAGATTTTATTCTCCGCCACGACCTCTTCCTCCGCGACCGCGGTACATGTCGCGCATTTCTTGCATTTTGGTTTTTACAGTTTCGTTGTATTCTTTACGTGTCACCTCTTTACCTTTAGTTGGCGCTTCAATGACTTCTTTTTCACCTGGATTCATGACAATTTTAGAACATAAAATAGTAGTCTTGTATGCATTTACTTCTAAAATTAATCCTGGCAATCCCCAATATTCTCCTGGACCTTGGTTGATAGGAATGTCAAGCGTGTACCAAGCGGTTACTAAGATTTCTTTTGGAATGTCTACTTGACTAAACGGATCTTTTGCCGCTTTTATAGAGTCTTGCTTTTTTTCTTCAGCTGTTTTGTCTTCATCCTTTTTTCGGTTTCTTGGACGCATTGCGCTAAAATCAAGTTCGTCAACTTTCTTTAATGCAGTTGCTTTGAAACAAAGGTATTTTCCAATTTGTTTGGTTTCACCTTCCATTTGCCATTCTAACTTTTGCAAACTGTCTTTGATCAAGAATTTTTTACCGAAAAACTCTTTCGACTCTAACAATACTTGGTTTCTTACGTCTTTGTATTGTGGTCCTGGCGAAAAACTTCCCATCATCATACGACCAAAACCGCCTCTTCCACCTTGTCCTGGCGCTTCAATTTTTTCTTCTTCTTTATAGGTTGAAGCTGTTTGAGAAAAATTTAAAACGTATACTTTTTCTAAATAGCTTTTCATCATATTTTGAACACGTTTTTTTTGCTCAGCTGACATTTGTCTGCCACCTCTGCCGCCCCAACTATCCATATCCACAGTTGTTTTGGATTGATAGTAAGCTTTTCCTTGAAAATTTTGAGCAAATACGCCTGTTGTGCATAAAACTAAGCTCCAAAGTAATAGTCGTTTCATCTGTTAGATATTTATGTTTTTTAGTGTTTTTTCAGTATTCCTGCTATGTTAGTACATATTAGGGTAAAAAGTTACACTTTTAACTTCATTAGGACTATTATTTTTTGACTGGGTTTAATGTTCTTTTGTTAAAATTTTCTTAAAAAAGCCTATATCAGGCGTTTCAACAGAATCGTGATTGTTTTTATAGTTCCTTTTTCTGTTTTTAATTTCAGCTTTACTTTTTCGTTTTTTTGCTTTAAAATTTCTCTACACTTGCGCACATCTTTTGCGGTAATATCATTTATTTCAAGCAATTGATCGCCTTCACGAATTCCTTTTTTATACGCTTCAGCAGCTGTAATTACGTTTGAAATTTTAATGATGTCCGTTTCTTGTGTTAGGGAAATTCCGCTACGTGGAAATTCAAAAGCTTTTTGATACGTTTTGTTTGGTTTTAGATAGATTTTTTTATGCTTATAATCGAGAATACTATTGAATTTATTGATGATTTTAATTCCTAAGATTCCTGTATATGCTTCGGAAGCCATTACGCCTGCTTTGCTATTTGATAAATCGATTGGCATTTCTCCAAAAGTAAAATCGTCCCATTGCAAACTCACTATTTTCCCAATTTTAAAGTTGGAAGAAGTGGTAAGTCCTTCCGCTTTGTTTTCAATCGTTTTTCCAAGTAAGTTTTCTATGTTTTTGGCTTTTACAAAAGGTGTATTGAGTAAGAATGTCAAATTCGCGCCAGAATCAAACAGAAAATTCCCTTTAAATTTTTGATTGTTTTCTAGTGTAAATTCGAGATTGACTTGCGGAATTTGACTGTAATCAAAAGATGCTTCAACCGTTTTGTATTGCTCTTTTTCTTGAATATCTTTTATGCTTTTATACAATTTTATTACATTCTCGTCGTAATCAATCTGCGTTACATATTCCTTCATAATGTTGTAACCGATAATTCCATCTACTTGCTGATTTCCACGTTTGGATAAACGTTCTAAATCGACCAAAACCGTATGTGCATCTTCCAGAATTACATTTCCTATTTGAAATTTTTGCGACAATGCAATGTTGTACATTTCTGATCCGGCAGCACCTTGCGTAGGTTGTTGATAGTCTGCTTTTACACCAATTTTCTCAGCTACTTTTTCATCTAAAACAACTGTAGAAGCACCCGTATCAAACACAAAATTTAATGGTGCTGTATGCTCGTTTACTTTGACTTTGATGTACATTAATTCATCATTCTCAAAAGGAATTGTGGCAACTTGAGCTTGTGTTACTGATATGAAAACGATCAGACAAAACAGCAGTAAATAGTTATTTTGAAATTGATTTTTCATCTTTTGTTATCCTCCTATTTCTATTCTGATTTCATTTCCGTCTCCGCGTCCGTTTCCATTATAGCGTTCCATCATTTCTTTTGATTTCTTTTCCATGATTTCTTCAAATTTTGCAGAATTGACTTCTTTTCCTTTCGTTGGCTCCTTGATTTTTACCTTGTTTTTAGGGTTTAAAACAATTTTACTACAAACCATTGTGCGCGTTCCATCGTTTACTTCTAAGATTAACCCTGGCAAACCCCAATACATATCTGGACCTGCATTTACAGGAACTTCTGGCGTATACCAAGCGGTTACAGTCACTTTTTCTTTAGTTACTTCGGGTTCTTTGGTTTCATCAGAATTGAAAGACATAGACGACATTTTCTCAATTTCAATGATACGCGTTGCTTTGTAACATGTGTATTGACCAATGAATTTTGTTTCGCTTTCTAGTTTCCACTCTTTGTTTTCTAATTCATCTTTCACCAAAAACTTTTTACCCATAATTTCTTGTTCATGCGCATAGCGTTTTTCTCTGGAATTCTTGTACAGTGTTGTAGATTGACTATTGCCCATAACCATAATATTTATTCCGCTACTTTGTGGTGATGGCGCGGCTAATTTTTCTTCTTCTTTATAGAGCGATTCATACGGTGTAAATGTAAGTGTGTATTCTTTTTGAAACTGTTTTTGCAGCATTGCATTTAGTTTTTCTTGCATGTCTTTGTCAATTCCTTGACTTTGTCCTACACTGTCCATTTTGAAATCCATTTTCATGCTGGTTTTGTAGGTTGCGACTCCTTGAAAGTCTTGTGCGTACAACATGGCATTGAGCAACATAAAGACAAATGCGATGATTGATTTTGTATACATTTTCATAATTCGTTTGTGTTTTTTAGTTTTTTGATGGTACAAATATGAACTTCTTTCTAATCGATTTTGGTTAATGAACGTTAACGAGTGTTAACCGATGCTGTATTATGACAAATAACGCCTTACTTTTGAATTGTTAAGATATTAAAATGAAACAACAACGTGCCACTTCTTGGATTTTATACAGCATTATTGCAACTATTGCAATCACAATTGCTGTACAGGTGTATTGGAATTACAAGAGTTATCAAACCAATAAACAACAATTTATCAATCAGGTGCAGATAAGTTTGGATAATGCTGTAGAAGCGTATTATGCAGCTATTGCTAAAAAAGATAGAGTGATGTTTGTGTCTATGGATGCTTCCGACCTTGGCGATTTGCCTACATTTGAAAAGCTTAAAAATGTAAAAACAGATTCTATTTTACGTGTGTTTGGCCATGATAATTTTCACAAAGCTGATACTATTATTATTGATACACGAGTAGAAGGTGATGTAGAATATCCTAAAGAAATAATTGATTCTTTATTAAACTCTGCCGAATCAAGTATAAGAGCGAAATTGGCAAAGTTTGGTGATGGCGTTCAACAGTATAAAGATAGTATTCGCCTGTTTAATGAAGTTTCATCTTTATATATTTCTATTTCAGAAGATTCGCTGAATTTTAAAAAACTGCAATCGTTTTTAGACATTGAGTTTGATCGCAAGCAAATTGCACTTCCGTATCGTTTTAAAAAGTATCATAAAAATGAATTGATTGATGAATTGAATGTGAATTCACTTCCGAAGAAATTCTTAAAAACCAATGCAAAATCTGCGTATTTAAAACCTAATGAAAAAGTAGAGTTACAATATGCCAATATTACAACAGCCGTTTTACAAAAAAGCATGTTTGGTATTCTGCTTTCCACATTACTTTCGTTGGCAATTATTAGTTCGTTGTTGTATTTGTTGCGTGTGATTCGTAAACAGAAAGAATTGGCAGCGATTAAAAACGACTTGATTAGCAATATTACACACGAATTTAAAACTCCGATTACAACAGTTTCAACCGCTTTGGAAGCGATTCAGCATTTTGGTGCGATGAATGATCCTGAGAAGACACAAAAATATTTGTCAATTTCAGAAAAGCAATTGAAAAAGTTACATTTGATGGTGGAGAAATTGCTAGAAACTGCCACACTCGACAGTGAGAAATTGTTGTTGAAAAAAGAATCGGTAAATATTGTTGATTTCGTTTCAAAAACAACTGACAAGCAACGTACATTTTCAGCCAAAAAAACACTTTCTTTCCGAAGCAATATTGAAGATTTACCTATGGAAGTTGATCCTTTTCATTTTGAAAATGCAATTACAAATTTGATTGATAACGCGCTAAAATATGGCGGAAATACTATTGAAGTGAATGTTGCCAAAG
>NZ_JBGCDL010000319.1:0-10431 GCF_045105435.1 Kordia sp.
ATATTGGGTTTTAATTTCGCGTTAAAACGCCTAGATACCTACGAAATTTGTACTTTTTTATCTGAAGAACATAAACATAACCCACACAATTACAGAAGACAAAAAGATTCCGATAGTGTTGGCTGCAAATGCTAGTTTTCGTTCAATATTGAATAAATATGTAGCAATTGTTCCTGCGTATACACCAGTTCCAGGCAAGGGAATCATCACGAAAAGCATCAATCCCCAAAAACCGTATTTTTGAATTTTGTCTTTGGCTCCTTTTTTTGCTCTTCTCGCTACCCATAACGCTCCTTTTTTGTATGAACGATAGCGTAAAAAGTATCTGTTTACGTGATTTAGGAAAAATATCATAACAGGAAATACCAGCACATTAGCAACAAATGCAGCTACAAAAATAATGTATGGATTTACTTCTGTTTGCAGTCCAAGAGGAATTCCAACTTTGGCTTCTCCTAGCGGTGAAATGCTCCACAGCATGGTTATAAGAATATCTTCAATCACAATTTTATTTTAAAGAAATGCAAAATTACGCGAATTTGTACTGTGAACAAATTTTACTGCTGTAAAGTTTTGGTAAAAATTCATTTCGTAATTTTATAGTGTAAAGTTCTTATGGATTTACACAAAAATCTATGCTGTTTCACACTTTTTGTATCTTTGAGTTACTGCTAACTACAAATTTTATGACTCCTACAAGACCTATTCACCCTGATTTTGAACATTTTTTACAGTTAAAACCAAATTCATGTATTGAATTGTTTGTGGATTTGCGAAATTTTGTCTTAGAAATGTATCCCGATGCAAATGAACTTTTGTACCATACACATGCTTTGACAAGCGTTTTTTCGATTTCAGAGAAGCTTTCGGATGCGTTTTGCATGATTCCGATATATACGAACCATTTGAATTTTGGTTTTAATAAAGGAACGATTTTGGAAGATCCGAAAGAACTGTTACAAGGTACAGGGAAATTGATTCGGCATATTCCCGTTGCTACAATAGCACATTATAGAAATGATGCTGTAAAAAACTTGCTGAAAAATGCTATTGAATTGGCAACTTCTGACATGAAAAAGCCTTCAAAAATGATTGGTGAGACAATTTCTAAGATAAAAAAGTAACTTTTTGCGTATATTTAGACGTATACAGTAGTAAAACACAAAGATTATGATTGCATGGATTATTGCATTTTTTGGAGAACTATTTATTATTTCGGAAGAATGGAAATTTTATAAGAAAAAGAAAGAAACACGTGCGTACGAGAAAGAAAACAAGCTTCCTAAGAAACGAATGATTTCGCCACTTACACAAGCTTTTGTTGTAGTTCCTATTGTCGTTGTTGCTGTTTCGTTTTTATTTTATTCGTTTGTGAAACCAGTTCAGCAAGCGCATGAAACAAAAGATACTTTACGTACTGCAACCTATTTATTGCAGCAAGCGAAAGCACAAAATGGCGTATATCCTGAAAATATTATTGAACTTTCTCGTAAAAATCCTATTTATGGTGATTTAACTATTGATGGTTGGAAACAAGCAATTATCTACAAGAAAACTGAAAATGGAAACGCATATACCTTGATTTCTAAAGGAAAAGATGGAATTTTGAATACCGATGATGATATTTCTATGAGTTCAAAAGATTAGTAATCGTATGAAAAGTATTGTATCATTTCAAAAAATAGTTTCTTATACAAGTATTGCCGTATTCTTTTTAGTGACATTTGTATTTTTCACTTCTTATACTTCATATACTTCCTAAAAAAGGACGAAGAACAATTGACGGTTGTACCGTTTTGCGGAGTTTTTAGCTGCTGTAAATACTAGTTTAGAGTCAGAAAACGTAAAAGGAGGAGCTACAAATTCTTGCTTTATTAACGTAGATACTGGTTGTGCAAAATCTATAGGATGCAATTACACAAACACGTGTCCGACCGCATTAACATGTGTAACTGCGTGTCTGCAAACATGTCAACCAACTTGTAATGTTGGAGGAACGCAAGTAACCTGTATTATGAGTATTTCTTGTCCTGTCAATGGAATTTGCTAATTATTAGCAATCATTTTGAAAGGCGATTATTGAAGTTTTTAATAATCGCCTTTTTTATTTTAATGCTTATCGATTGTACAACAAAATGAGACAAAAATCACACTAAGGTTCAATCCTCCTTTTACTTGATGCTTTTCAAAGTTTGAAACAACTGTTTTTTTTAATTTTAATGACGTAAGATTTCTTTTTTTCATGGTATAAATATTTGATTATCTCCAAATATAGATAAATAAAGTAGGAACTAATTACGGGAATACCATAATTTATACCTATAGGTAGCTTTTAAATGTTTCAAGTTAAGCTTAATTATAGTCCTTGTCATTGAAATTAAAAAGGTTGACATCCTCCATTTGAAATACATCCATAACACTGGGCTGCACAACCCGATGAACTTGAAGCAAAACCGAGAGTATGGCCATTACAAGAACAAAGAAATTCTCCAGGTGATTCTTCAATAGGTACTAAACCTCCAAAAATAGATTTTTGTTCACTTTTTTTCAATTGTTGAACACCTGATAGATTTAAAATTGATTTTAACATAATATTAAAGTTTTAGGTTAAGAATAAACTTACAAATATTAATCGCAAAATACTTACGGTAATGCCGTAATTCATATATAGTAACCTGTTGTGCATTTTGATAAAATTTCGTCAATTCGAGTGAATTTTATGAGTGAAAATGAGTGAAATTTGTATCGAGAATAGCCTTTTTCGTACTAAAAATGTTCTCGATACTATTTTTCGTACCTCAAAATAACTCGAACTGACGTTTCATTATACTTTTGAATTCAAAACGCATAATAGGTTGTAAAAGTATTTTTTTTAATAAATGAACAAACTGTAGATTGTCAGCGGTAAAAAATCTAAAAGCAATCTAAGAAATTCACGTTTCAGTGAGAAAACATCTAAAAGCGAAGCGGTCTAACATCTAACAGTGCGCTAGCACGGTCTAACAGCGTTAGCGATCTAGATTACGTTCACTTCCGCAACAATAGAAATATTAAATTTCTCGAAAACAGATTTTTGTATTTTTTTCGCTAAGGCTAGAATTTCTTCTCCTTTAGCATTTCCATAATTCACTAAAACCAATGCTTGATTTTTATGAACGCCAGCGTCTCCAAAACGTTGTCCTTTAAATCCACATTGCTCAATCAACCAACCTGCAGGAACTTTAATTTCGGTATCCGACACAACATAATGTGGTGCATTTGGATGTTTTTCTTGTAAAACTTCAAATTCAGCTTTCGGAATGACAGGGTTTTTAAAGAAACTTCCGCTATTTCCAATTTCTTTTGGATCTGGCAATTTTCGTTGGCGAATCGCAATTACGGCATCACTCACATCTTTAATAGTAGGTTCACTGATATTATTACTTTCCAACTCTTGTTGAATGGCTCCGTAGGAAGTATTTAGTTGGTGATCTCTGGAAGTCAATTCAAAAAATACAGAAGTGATAATATATTTTCCTTTTGCTTCATTCTTAAAGATTGAATTTCGATAGCCAAACTTACAATCTTCCAACATGAATATCTTTTCTTCTAGTGTTTCTATATCAATGGCAGTACAACTCGTAAAAACATCTTTCAATTCTACACCATACGCGCCAATATTCTGAATTGGGGAAGTCCCAACATTTCCAGGGATTAAAGATAAGTTTTCAACGCCGCCATAATTATTTTCAATACACCAAAGTACAAATTCATGCCAGTTTTCTCCAGCCTGTACTTCAATACCAACATGACCTTGTGAACTTACGGCTAAAGCTTCTTTTCCTTTTATGTTAATATGTAACACAGGAATATCAATATCGCCAGTAAGCAACATATTGCTTCCGCCACCAAGTACAAAATATTCTGAAAATTGTGGTAGCTGTAAAGCTTCAATCAATTCCTCTTTGTTGGAAATTGAAATAAAATATTTCGCCTTTGCGTCAATACCAAATGTATTGAACTCTTTTAAGGAAACGTTATGTTGTATAGAAATCAAATACTTGTTTTTTAATAATTAAGCGTTGTATGTTTGTAAAGCTTCTTTTAAAATGGCTACAGCAGTAATTAAATCTTCTTTCTTTAATACATAGGCAATTCGGACTTGATTCAATCCAATTCCTGGCGTAGAATAAAATCCTGCTGCTGGTGCAACCATAATTGTTTCTCCATTAAAATCGAACTTTTCTAAAAGCCATTGTGCAAAATCGTCTGCACTTTCAACAGGCAATTCGGCAATACAATAAAAGGCTCCTTTCGGATTTGCCACACGAACACCGTCAATTTTTTGCAATTCTGAAACCAATGTATTTCTACGTTCTACATATTCTTCTATCACATCGTTAAAATAACTTTGTGGCGTTTCTAAAGCGGCCTCACTGGCAATTTGAGCATAAGTTGGTGGCGACAAACGTGCTTGTGCAAATTTCATCGCAGTTGCCATAAATTCTTTATTTTTTGAGACAATGCAACCAATTCGAGCGCCACACATGCTGTAACGTTTCGAAACAGAATCAATTACAATTGCATTCTCTTCCAAACCTGTTTCTTGCATCACGGAATAATGTGTTAATCCGTCATACGCAAACTCGCGGTATACTTCATCAGCCACTAAAAACAAATCATGTTTCTTTACAATGGCAGCTAATTTCTGAATTTCTTCTTTTGAATATAAATATCCTGTCGGATTTCCAGGGTTACAAATTAAAATCGCTTTTGTTTTTGGAGAAATTAATTTTTCAAACTCTTCAATAGGAGGCAATGCAAAATTATCTTCCATTTTAGACATTACAGGAACTACTTTTACGCCTGAAGCTGTTGAAAACCCGTTGTAATTTGCATAAAAAGGCTCAGGAATAATTACTTCATCACCAGCATCCATAATACTTCCAAAAGTAAATAACAAAGCTTCACTTCCGCCAGTAGTTACAATAATATCGGTTGCCGAAACGTGAATATCATTTTTTGCATAATACGCAGCAATCTTTGTTCTGTAGGCTTCCGAACCTTCTGAGCGACTATACGCAAGTACTTCAATATTATTATTTTTAATAGCATCAAGTGCTACTTGAGGTGTCTTAATATCTGGCTGACCAATATTAAGATGATATACTTTTGTACCACGTTTTTTTGCATCTTCTGCATACGGAACCAATTTGCGAATTGGCGATTGTGGCATGGCAATTCCTTTGTTAGAAATAGTTGGCATAGTCTTACATTTTAATGAATACAAAAATGCAAAATATATTTTATATTCATAAACGATTTTGCATATTTTCAATAACGTTAAAAAATGGGCAATTTTACTTTTAAAGAAAGGATTTTTTGTATATTAGTATGTTACCAATTTCCCTCGTATACTTTGCAGCTACTAAAAAAACATATCATTCTCTTTTTACTTTGTATGACAGGAATCTCTCATGCGCAAGGTGAATTCAATATTATGAACGGAGAAGATAAAGCTTCCGTTCGCTTTAAGCTGATCAATAATCTAATTATTCTTCCTGTAGAAATAAATGGTGTAGAAATGTCTTTCTTGCTAGATTCTGGAGTGAACAAGCCAATAATGTTTAGTCTAAACGCAGGCGATTCGTTAGCAATAGAACAAAAAGAACGCATTCAGCTTCGCGGTTTGGGTTCTGGTGAAACTATTGAAGCTGTAAAAGCACGATCCGACACTTTTAAAATTAGTAATATTCTAAAGTTGAATTTAGAACTATATATTATATTGGATCAAGAAATAAATATGTCTACACGTTTAGGCGTTCCCATTCATGGAATTATTGGCTACGATGTGTTTAAAGATTTTATTGTAGAAATTAATTACAGTTCGCAAAAAATTAAGTTTTACAATCCCGAAAAATACAAATACAAAAACTGTAGAAAGTGTACCGATTTACCACTTACTTTTCGAAATAACAAGCCATATATAGATGTTTCAGTAGCTATTGAAGAAGAAAAAGAGCCAGATATTCCAGTGAAATTATTAATAGATTCTGGCGGAAGTGATGCATTGTGGCTTTTTGAAGATAAAGAGAAAAATATCAATATACCTACAAAGAAATTTGACGATTTTTTAGGTCGCGGATTAAGTGGGAGTATTTATGGAATACGATCACGGGTAAAGAAATTCAATGTTGGGAAATTTACATTCGAAAATGCAAAAGTTGCGTTTCCTGATTCTACGGCAATTGCGTATGTAAAAAACTTCAAAGAACGGAATGGAAGTATTGGAGGCGAAATTTTAAAACGTTTTAAAGTCATATTCGATTATGGAAATAAACGCGTACGTCTCAGAAAAAGCAGGTATTTTTCAGATCCTTTTCATTATAACATGAGCGGAATAGAATTGCAACACAATGGCATGCGTGTTGTGCAGGAAATGAAAAAACGAAACAGTTCTTTGCAAACAAACTACGGACGTAGCAGTACCGAAGGAGGAATTAGTGTAGTTTTTGAACATTACAATTCCTTTAGTTTGGTAAAAGCGTATGAAATTGCAGAAATACGAAAAGATTCACCAGCTGCACTTGTAGGATTAAAAGAAGGTGATGTCATTATTTCTATCAATGGACGTGTAGTTGACAAGCTGACACTGAATAAAGTAACAGGAATGTTAGAAGGAAAAGAAGACAAACGAATGCGCTTAAAAGTATTACGCGGTCAAATGGTATTCCGATTTGAATTTCGATTGAAAGAAGTACTTTAGTTTGGATCGCTTCGCTTTTGGATCGCTTCGCTTTTGGATCGCTTCGCTTTTGGATCGCTTCGCTTTTGGATCGCTTCGCGATAGTTTTAAATAGATCTTATTTAAAATTAAACATTTATAATTTAAAATCTCAAAGCGTCACTTCGAGTGCAAAATCTTCGATTTTGTGTATCGAGAAGTGCTATGAAATTATTTTTTGATAAACTACACAAATTGATATTCTATAACCAATCATAAATTAAAATATCTAATTATACTTTGAAACGTATCAATACTCACGACTAACATCTATAGGTTAAAACAAAAAAATGCCTCATCAAATTGACAAGGCATCTTCCGTATTTATATTTCTTTTACTTATGACTCAATCTCTGATTTGTCTTTCATCATAATGCTTTTCGATTTTCCTGGATCAGTAATCTTTCCTTTAATCTTAATCGCCTTCGTTGGCTCATCTGCATTAGAATATACCGTAATCGTCTTTCTAATTGGTCCAACACGCTTTGTGTCATACTTTACCTCAATAACACCATTTTCACCTGGTAAAATTGGCGCATCTGGCTTTTTTGGAATTGTACATCCACAACTAGAGTATACTCTAGTAATTACTAAAGGTGCCGTTCCTGTGTTTGTAAATTCAAAAACACGAACTCCATCAGCTCCTTTTTCAATAGTTCCGTAATCAATAGTTTCTGATTTAAACTTGATCTTAGCTGTCTTTTCCTGTGCTTGTAATGCTACTGTAAATAGACCAACAAACAATATTGTAATTATTCTTTTCATCATTCTTGTATTTAGTATTACTGTAAAATTACTTACTTATTTATAATCTTACAAAAATTGTTTCATAAAAAACAAAGTAATTAGTATCAAATGCACATATTTAACAATTAAATGCAAAAGTGACAAAACACTTTTTAAATAGTATAGATATAAGTACTTTTGCAAATTATATTACAAAAACAATACCAAAATGAGTATTCAAAAGAAGTATGATCCAAGTAAGATCGAAGACAAATGGTACCAATATTGGATGGAAAACAACTATTTCCATTCAGAACCAGACGAACGTGAAGCGTATACAATAGTAATTCCGCCACCAAATGTCACAGGAGTCTTGCACATGGGACACATGCTCAACAATACCATTCAAGATGTATTAATTCGTCGCGCGCGCTTGCAAGGATACAACGCCTGTTGGGTTCCGGGAACGGATCACGCTTCTATTGCTACCGAAGCAAAGGTTGTAAATAAACTGAAGCAAGAAGGCATTAAGAAGTCCGATTTAACGCGTGAAGAGTTTTTATCCCATGCATGGGAATGGACACACAAACACGGTGGAATTATTTTAGAGCAACTAAAAAAATTAGGCGCTTCTTGCGATTGGGACAGAACAAAGTTTACACTAGATGACGATATGTCAGAAGCTGTCATCAAGACATTTGTCGATTTGTATAGCAAAGGTTTAATTTATCGTGGATATCGCATGGTGAATTGGGATCCAGAAGCAAAAACAACACTTTCAGACGAAGAAGTAATTTACGAAGAAAAACAAGGAAACTTGTACTATCTGTCGTATGCTATTGAAGGAAGCGACGAAAAAGTAACGATTGCCACAACACGTCCAGAAACCATTTTGGGTGATACTGCCATCTGTATCAACCCGAATGACGAACGTTACACACATTTAAAAGGTAAAAAAGCAATTGTTCCGTTAGTAAACAGAGTCATTCCTATTATTGAAGACGAATATGTAGACATCGAATTTGGAACAGGTTGCCTAAAAGTAACGCCTGCACATGACGAAAATGATAAAGTTTTAGGAGAAAAGCACAACTTAGAAGTAATTGATATTTTTAATGATGATGCTTCGTTGAATAGTTTCGGATTGCATTATCAAGGAAAAGATCGTTTTGTAGTTCGTAAAGAAATATCGAAAGAACTTGAAGAAAAAGGCTTTTTAATAAAAACGGAACAACATATTAATAAAGTTGGAACTTCCGAACGTACCAAAGCAGTGATTGAACCAAGATTGTCCGATCAATGGTTTTTAAAAATGGAAGATCTGGTAAAACCTGCTATTGAAGCAGTTTTGGGAGAAGACAGTGAAATTAATTTATTCCCTAAAAAGTTTGAAAATACGTATCGCCATTGGATGGAAAACATTCGCGATTGGAATATTTCACGTCAACTTTGGTGGGGACAACAAATTCCTGCTTATTATTTTGGTGATGGAAAAGAAGATTTCGCTGTGGCGGAAACGAAAGAAGCTGCATTAGCTTTAGCCAAAGCCACCACAGGAAATGAAAACCTAACGCTTAACGATTTACGCCAAGATGAAGACGCACTAGATACATGGTTTTCTTCATGGTTATGGCCAATAAGTGTTTTTGATGGAATTCGTAATCCTGAAAATGAAGAAATTAACTATTACTATCCAACAAATGACTTGGTAACTGGTCCAGATATTTTATTTTTCTGGGTTGCCCGAATGGTAATTGCAGGATACGAATACCGCGACATGAAACCGTTTACCAATGTGTATCTAACAGGTTTGGTGCGTGACAAGCAAGGTCGTAAAATGTCAAAGCAACTAGGGAATTCGCCTGATGCATTAAAACTGATAGAAGAATTTGGTGCCGATGGCGTTCGTGTTGGATTGTTATTAAGTTCTGCCGCAGGAAACGATTTATTATTCGATTTTGATCAGTTAGATGAAAATGGAAAAGTGCTAAAGCCAAAAGAAATTGAAGCGTGGAAAGCCGCAGGAAAAGAGCCAATTTACACGTCAAGCTTATGTCAGCAAGGAAAAGGATTTGCTAATAAAATATTTAACGCATACAACCTAACGCAAATTTGGGAAGTAAGTGACACAGTTGAACAACCAGAAGTTGCTAAAATTGCAATTGAATGGTATACATCGAAATTTCAAAAAGCATTAATTGCATTGGAAGATCAGTACAGTAAATATAGAATCTCAGATGCTTTGATGATTTCATACAAACTCGTTTGGGACGATTTCTGTTCATGGTTTTTGGAAATGGTAAAACCAACGTATGGTTCGCCAATTGACAAGAAAACATACGATACGGTACTTTCTTTATTTGAAGATAACTTAAAGATATTACATCCGTTTATGCCGTTCCTTACGGAAGATATTTGGCAACGTATGGCAACAAGGACGAAAGATGAAGCATTGGTAGTTTCTCGCTGGCCTAAAACGGCAGAAATCAATTCGGAATTGTTATCAGATTTCGAAATGATTCAAGAAGTAGTTGCTGGTGTAAGAACCATTCGTAAAGAGAAAAACATTTTACAGAAAAATCCAGTTTCGTTAACGATCATCAATAATGAAAAGTTTACAACGGCTTTAGATACGGTTGTTGCAAAGCTTGAAAATGTTGAAAATATCAGCTATAGTGACGAAAAGCTAGAAGGAGCTTTATCATTCCGTGTAAAATCGAATGAATACTTTATTCCTATGGAAGGCGCTATTGATGTGGAAGCAGAAATTGAGAAGCTAACAAAGGAATTGGAATATGTTCAAGGTTCGTTAAAACGTGCGCAAGGTATGCTAAACAATGAAAAATTTGTAAACAATGCAAAAGATGTTGTCGTTGATAAGCAACGAAAAATAGTTTCTGATTCAGAAGCTAAGATTGCGACATTGAAAGCGAGTTTGGAGT
>NZ_JBGCDL010000320.1:0-13439 GCF_045105435.1 Kordia sp.
TGTGTTATCCAGAAGCAACGAACATTTTAGAATGCAAGCCATTAAAGTAGATAGTGAAGAACGCGCAACGGACGATGAGGAAATTCAAGCGTTTAAAAGCTTTTATTATATTGTGATTGCGGATTATGAAGAAGCGCCACATGGAAAATTGTATAAAACTGCGAATTTAATTTCGCCACAAATATCCGTTTTTCCTGATAGTTATAAGTTTTTTAAAATCTTGATTACACATAGCGAACAACAAGAAAATCAGTTGGTATTATTTGCGTCTAATGAAAAATTGTATGTAAAAAAGGAGTGAAAGAACTTGGTTTTTAATGCAACAGGTATTCAAATGGATTTATTTTTCAAATGAATGGTTTGAAGTGTCCTTGGTGGAACTTGAATTTTATGGGTTTCCGATTCAATTGTGAGTTGTAATTCAATCGGTTTGGTAGCACTATTAAAAAAAACTATGGCTATAGATTTATCTGGATTTATTGCGGCTGTATACGTTATGCCTTCTATTGTTTCTCCTTCAATGGCTATTCTATGTGCTCCAGGTCGAATAAATTTACTGAAATGGCTTAGTAAATAATATAGCGGAGTATAGGTTACTTCGTCCGTAATAGGATTAATGAGTACTGGTGCGCTATTAAAATTATCGTAAGGGTTTGGTTGTCCTTTGTTGCTTAGAATCATACACCATTCTATATAGCCTTGCGTACCATGATTCAAATCTGTGATAATGTCATAAGCGTAGGTGTCAAAAGGAACAAAAGTACCTGCATAGTCGGTGCTTTCTCTCCAATATTGTCCTATTGGGGCATTTGCTTCAATATCAATACTAGATTCAGTATGTATCATTCCTTTTTTGGTCCAATTTGTTCTCAAGCTATCTAATGCCAAGGCATGATAATTATTCTCTCTGAGTTCAGAACTAGCATACCAATGAAAAGCTGTTCCCCATGCATATTTAGCTGCTTGCGGATCACTATATGTAGCTTTTACATAATTGTTCATTGTAGATTTGTTGTGGTCGTATATTAGCACACGTACTCCAGCATCCAAATTATCAAGAGTAAGGTGTCCGTCTTTGACAAGTTGCGGTCCCAAATGATCTCTTAAAAAGTCGCGTCCTTGTTCAGGAGTGAAACCATTACTATCCCAACGCGCATCATGTGCATGTAACGGTTCGTTTTGCGGTGTTATTCCCCAAATGTTTATTCCTTGCGCTGCATAGGCACTTATATATTTTGAAAGATATCTAGCCCAAAGTCCGTAGAATTTTGGCATTAATGAACCATTAGTCATTTCAGAAGTCTCTCCTGATTTCATCCAAGAAGGAGGACTCCAAGGAGATGCAATAATTTTAAAATCCGCATTTTCAATACTTGAAGCTTCTAATATCATTGGAATAATATCATAACTAGGTGTCACTAATTCAATATCTTTAACTTGATCGTTTTCGTTACCTGTAAAACCTTTTTTGTCTTCGTTGATAGAAAACGTAGTAAGATTTGTATCATTTTCAGCAACATAACTGTAATGATTGTTAGCGTAGTCACTACTGTTAATGTGTGTTCGCGTAAGTGAAAATCCCGCTCCTTTCGTAGGGCTAAAAAGTCGTGTTAATATTTTTCTGCGAAGTGTCTTTGGAACGGTAGCCAAATTCCATGCAGAGGATTCTGTAAAAGATGCTCCAAAACCTACATATTCTTGAAATTTTTGATCGGGCTTTATAACTAAATTTACTTTTTTACTGTTAGAAATAAGTTGTTCAGAAGCGTTTTCTAGTAGGTGTTTGAGATTATCTCCAGATTGTGAAGTTTGGTATATATCTATAGAAAAATTATTTTTTTTAGAAGTGCAAGCTGTAATTAAGAAGCATACAATTAACGTTTTCAAAAATACGGTATTTAGGTTCGTTAATTTTGACATTGAAGGTTTGTTTATATTGAACGATAAGATATTAGCTAAATTACATTTTAATTAACTGAAAGTAGTTATTTATCATTTCAATATAGCTGTTTTTAACACTATTTTTCTATTCATCATTTTTCATTCCTAACCTAAAAAATTATATTTTCGCTTCTATGCGAAGACTTCGACTCATTTTATTGCCTTTCTCTATACTTTATGGAGCCATTGTATTTGTGCGCAATTGGATGTTTGATAAAAGGTATTTGAAATCGACTTCATACAATTTTCCAATAATTTGTGTTGGAAACCTAAGTGTTGGCGGCACAGGAAAATCGCCCATGATCGAATATTTGATTCGCTTGTTGAAAGATGATTATAAAGTTGCGACGCTTAGCAGAGGTTATAAACGAAAGACTAGCGGTTTTTTGTTGGCGAACGAAAACATAACAGCTTCCGATATTGGAGATGAACCTTTACAATTTTACAGTAAATTTAAAAATGAAATTCAAGTTGCGGTAGAAGCAAAGCGCACTTTGGGAATTGAAACGTTGCGGGATTTAGAAAACGCGCCCGATGTTATTTTACTAGATGATGCATTTCAACATAGAAAAGTAACTGCGGGATTTAACGTGTTGTTGACACCTTTTTACGATTTGTATGCGAATGATTTTATGTTGCCCGCAGGAAATTTGCGCGAACCCATTTCGGGTGCAAAACGCGCAGATGTTATCATTGTAACGAAATGTCCAACTGAAGTTTCTGCCGGACAGCAAGCAAAGATTAAAATGAAATTGCGTCCTAAAAATTATCAAAAAGTGTTTTTTACGACGATTGCGTATGCGGAAACAATTCATAATGCAACAGAAAAAATAGTTTTGTCTTCTTGGAAAGATTCTGAATTTATGCTCATTACAGGAATCGCGAATCCGAAACCATTGTTGCAGCATTTAAGCGATCAAGAGTTGCAGTATACACATTTGAAATATGCAGATCATTACGATTTCAGCGAAAGCGATATTCAAACTATTAAACAAAAAGCAGGCGAAAAACCTATTTTAACAACCGAAAAAGATTTTATGCGCTTGCAAGGTAGTCTGGAGAATTTGTATTATTTACCGATTGAAGTCGCGTTTTTAGCGGATGAAGCAAATTTTCAGGATCGAATTGTGAAGTTTGTTGATTTGTAGGTGTTTGTTGTTGATTCGTTTGTTTGTCAATTTGTTTTTTTACAAAACCCAAAACCCAAAACCCGATCTAATGCAACGATTCATGACATGATCTGCACACAGAAACCAACCATTTTATCGGTTCTTTTCCAATGTTTCTAGCATATCTTTTATGATGAACTTGTGTTGCGCGTTTGTTGCAATAGCTGCATTTCCAATTGTCACGCTTTAAAACCACATAGCGTTTTCGCTTCCATGCGGCAGATTTTAAATAGACATTTCGGTAATAATCACGTCTACGTTTTCGATTTACATTAAATACCCATCTTTTATAAAACCATCCACCAATAGAAATAACGATGAATAGGATGATGAATTCAATTTTCATGCTTTGTTTGGTAGTTATGAAGATTATTGCATACTAATTTACAATTTTTTCGGCTTTTATTGTAAGATGTTTTTTAAAAGTAATTTCAAAAATACGAAGCATTTTGTTTGATGTTTTTAGTAAAAACACCTATTTGAGTCCTAATTCTTTTAGTATTCAATAATACAGGACATTCAAAACTGTGGTTCGCACTATGTTTGTGTAGTTGTTAATTTTAAATACTACTACTGATGAAAAGAAACATTTTTTTATTGACGTTATTCATTGTTTTTTCTACTGAAACACACGCAGCAATTAGATACGTAACTCCTTCTGGATCGGGTACTTTTGATGGTACAAGTTGGGCAAATGCTTTTCCGGGCACTTCACTTCAAACTGCTATTAACGCATCAATTATTGGTGATGAAGTTTGGGTTGCCGCAGGAACGTATTATACAACGACAACTACAAATAGAAGTATTTCATTTAGTATGCGAAATGGTGTCACCATTTATGGAAGCTTTGTTGGTACAGAAATGCTTTTGTCAGAAAGAGTATTAACGAACGGATTGACAAGTATTTTAAGTGGTGAAATTGGAGTAGGAGGAATTGCTGATAATAGCTATAAAGTTGTGTACAACCAACAGTTGAATACTACTGCAATTATAGATGGTTTTATAGTTGAAAGAGGAAATGATGATAGAAATTTATCAAACGCAGGAAACGGTTTGGGTAGCGGCATGTACAATCATGGATATAATCCTGGAGGCTTTTGCCATCCGATTGTTAGAAATTGCTTGTTTAGGCAAAATACAGCTTCATTTGGCTCAGGAGTTTTCAATAATGGATACAATGGTGGTACTACATTACCAACTTTTATTAATTGTGTGTTTTCACAAAATCATGCGTTAATTGCAGCTGGCGGAATGGATAGTTATGGTGTTGCTGGAACGGCTAGTCCGACAATTATCAATTCTATTTTTTACGAAAATACGTCTGCCGAAAATGTTGGTGCGATGTACGCTTGGGGCGGCGGTGGCGGAAATAGTCATTCTGTATTGATTAATTGTGCATTTGTAAATAATAGCGCATTAAACGGATATGGAGGTGCTTTTATAGCAGATAATTTAGATCCTGGCGGTGGCGGAACATCTTCTGGAACATGCACGGTTACTTTACAAAACTGTATTGTTTGGAATAATACAGCTACAGGAACTTCACCGCAATTTTATGTGAGAGGAACTGGTGCAGAAGTAGTGGCAACGTATTCAGATATCGATCTTACAGGACAAAGTGGAGCGCATGTAATTTCGGGAGCTGGCACAGGAAATATAGATATAAATCCGTTGTTTTTAGATATTGCTTCTGGCGCTGGTTTAGATGGTATTTGGATGACAGCTGATGATGGTTTGCAATTGCAGAATTCTTCTCCATGTATTGATGTTGGAGACAATTCGGGAGTTTATGCAACAGATATTCTCGCAAATAATAGATTATTTAATACTACTGTAGATATGGGCGCATACGAATTTGATTCTACAACTTTAGCTATTCAAAATACGACACCGATAGTGGAGTTGGTTTTGTATCCAAATCCGACAAAAGATTTTATACAGCTTACTTTTAATACTTTAGAGATAGAAACTAGTACTGTGATGCTTTATGATATTACGGGACGACTTTTAGAAACTATTGATCACGGGCAAAAAACAGGAAAAACATTTAGTCATACTATTGATTTGTCACATGAAAAATCTGGGGTTTATTTTCTTTCTGTTCAAACAGCAACAAGAAAATATGTGCGTAAGATTATTAGGGAATAATTTTATTATTAGAAATTATGCTAGCTTTTTCTTTCTAAAAAATACAACAGCTAAAATTAGCAAAACAATTAATAAAACATACCAAACCGTATTGGAAGTTGAGGTGCTATTGATGGCAGTTTCATCACCATAAAGAATAAAACCTGTCCAATAATATGGCTGCTCTAATTTGGTTCCTTTGTGTTCTTTTAAATAGTTAAGTTTTGCTTTTTGTAATGCTTCCGATTTTGTGTTTCCTGCTTTTAGGTTGGCATAGAAACCTCCCATAATTTCACTTGTAGACTGATCGGGTACTTCCCAAAGACTCACTACTGTAGCGGGAACACCAGCAAATGTAAATGCACGCTGAAAGGATTCAAGGTTTCTGCCAGCGCTTTCTTTTCCTAAACCTGTGTTGCAAGCACTGAGTACGGCTAAATCGGCTTTTAGTTGCAAGGCGTAGAGTTCTTCCAAGTATAAATCGTCATCCGTTTGATCGTTTTTGTTGAATAACAATCGACTTAATCCAGGTTCGTTATCGTTGATTTCGGCATGCATTGCCAAGTGCAATATTCCTGCTTTTGGTGCAGTTTCTAGGAAATATTTTTTTGAGATATTATCGCCAATATAGGTTTCAGAAGGAAAGAGTTTGCTAATGATTTCCGCTTCTTTTTTGGCACCTTTTAAAAACGAAGCATTTGCACTTCTGGTCGCAACCAAAGTTTCTGTTTCCGGATAACTTGGCGCATAGATTGCCAAACGTCTTTTTTGGGTTGCTTGTGCCGTTTTTTCTAGATGAATGAATCGTAAGTTGGAGGTGTATCGTATTTCAAAATTTTGCGTTAGGAACTGATTTTGATTCTGTAGTATTTCAAACGGAATTCGATACAATTCGCCATCAGGATTGATGATGATTTTTTTGAATTTTGAATCAATTTGTGGTACTAATTTTCTGCTTAAAATAGTTGCCGTTTTTGCATCGTACGCTCTGTTTCGAATGCTATTGATTAGGGTTTCTATGGATTGAATGTCACTTTGTGTCCACGAATGGAGCTGCCAAGTACTTTCTACGGAAGTGATAGAGAAGATAGCAATTTCGTTTTCGAGAATAAAATATTTTAGAACAATTTCATCATCGCGTAAGTTTTTTTGCAAGGTTTCAATTTGAAACGTTTTACTGCTTAGAAGTGCTAAGTTTGGGAATTTTGTATTGGTAAAAGTTATATGCTTGTTGATGAGTTCTTGGACAGAATCAGTAGTGCGAATGTTGTTTTCTTTTTTTGCCGAAGCGAGTAAACTTCGCAGTTTGAGATGTCTGAATTTTAAGGAATCTAATTGTGGCAATTTGTCGGTGAATCGGTTTTGGTAGAAACGTTGCCAGGTTATTTGATTCATAATGGTTTCGGTACGACCGAGCAGATTGTTTATAGAAATATTTTTTGAGTTGGAAGTATCTTTTTGAGCCAATAATGTACCGTGCAAAATGTTGCGTAATGTTTTATTTTGCTTTGGATTAAATTTTGTTTTGGCATAACTGTTTTCAAATTGAATAAACGCTATGCGATATAGGTTTTTGATTATTTTTTTTACTGAAGGATCATCGTTGTAAAATTTTTCTAATTTTTCTGCGACTCTTCTGATTAATCGTGTTTCTCCATAGGTTTTACTTGGCTTGAAGTTACTATAGTCTTTGGCTAACGTTGTTGTATCAGCATGAATTTTTTCAATAACATTGTGAAATATATGCAGCGCACTATCTTTTTGTTGGAGTTTAGCTTTGATGAGTGCTTTTTGTGCTAGAAAAAAGGATCTTCTGTAATCATTCACAGACATGGAATCTAACAATTCAACAATTAAATTTTCTGCCTTTGGTAAATCGTTCGCAAAAGTTAAGGCTTTACATTTGTTGAATTTAAACGTAATTAAATCACCTTTATATTTTTTGTTTTCAACGAAATCAATAGATTTATCTAAATAGAAAAAGCCAGCTTCTAAATCTTTTGCAGTGAGCAACGAATCGTGCTTGTGACTTATATACCAATCGCCAATATGATTCATTGCAGTGGTGTAATATACTTGTTCGTGCTTGTTAAATGCAGGTGAAGCTTGTAATTTATTGAGTTTGTTGATAATGTTGATAAATTCCAAACTGTCTTTTTTTGTTTTGGCTAATTTGTACAATACATACGCTTCTCTGTATGCTAATACTATTTCATAACCATCTTTTCGTGCTTTGTCGAGGTATTTTTTATTGTTTTGATATGTTTTGTACGCCAAACGAATATTCCGTTTTGCATCATCCAAGTTTCCGTAATATGCCGCTTCACTTGATAGAAATACGTGCGCATCTACCAAATAGTCTAAACTTTTGTTGTAATCGTCTGATAAGAAATCAATTGCCGTTTTCATGCTGAGTTGTGCACGTTTGGCAAAATTCATTGCTGATTCGGCGTAGGCTCTTTTGTAATATAAAACTCCTTTGATGTGTTTGGCTCTGCCGCTTGTAGCTTTTCCGCAATACGGCATTCCTTTGTTGGCACTGTTGATGCTTTTTAGGTATTTCTTTATGCCAGAATTTGCTACATGTTGATTGTAATATAAGTCAGCAACATCCAAACTGTCTTTTTTATTTTTTGGTTGCACATTTTTTAGATGCTTTTTTAAAAAGGCTAACAGTTCATCGTATTGCCTGGTATTTACTAACGCATTCGATTTTTCCCATAAAAAAGAGATTTTAGGCTTCGTAATTGTGTCTTGTTTTGTTGCTTCTTGAAACCTGAGATTTTCTGCTTTTAACCCTGCGCAAATAAAGAGTACGCATAGTATAAAACAGATACGTACTCTTGAAAAAATGTATGGTTTGGGTTGTTGCATTTTATTATTGAAATGTGTTTATATTTAGCTTAAATGTACAACTTTTTAGAAAAGTCCTGTGCTCTTGGCGATTTCAATTCCTATATTTTTGTAATCTCTTTTTTTGGCTAATTCTTCTTCTTTGAATGGCGATCCAGGCACATTAATTGTAATAATATATCCGTCCATTTTTATGAGAAGTTCTCTTTTTTTTCCAATCCAAATGGCTGCTTTTCCAAATCCTGAAATGTATTCTGATGATTTTGACACTTTCTTTTTAAGTTCCCAAGTTTGTTTCCAATCTTCACCTTCTGCCAATTTATCTTCTGCTGCAAAAATAGTTCCGCTAAGGTAATCGAACTTCGCATCACTCATGTACACTAAGAAGCGACAGTTTTTGGAAGCGAATGTTTTTCCTTCATCAAATAGAATTTTTTTAGCATCCGGATACAATTCTTTTATTTTAGCTTCTTTTATGTAGGAACACATATTTTTAGGAAGTGCCGAAAACGCTACTTTGTTTCCTGCAAAGTTTGTGTTTACAAAATTGGTATCTCCTAATTCTTGTCCGATGAGTGTTTTTTTGTCTCCAAAACAAGCCATGAGTAAGAATGAAATAGCTGTTGTAATTGCAATACGTTGTATGTTTTTCATTGTTTTGTTAGTTGATGATTAGTTTTTTTAGTGTTGTTGTGTTTTCTGTTTTGATCTGAACCATGTATAATCCGCTTGCTATTTCTTGTAATTGTATTATTTGCGAGTTTTGTGAAAAATTGTCCTTTTTTAGAATTAATTTTCCAGACATATCATAGATAGCAATGTGTTCTAAATTTGTTGGCGCGCTGATGTTTAATTGCGCTTTCGCAGGATTTGGAAACATGCGAATTTGGTTTGTGTCATCTTCAAAATTAGTTACTGAAAGTGTTGAGGTATCTTGAACAGAAAGAATAAAACCTCCATCCATATTCATTGTATTAAAACTAGTATTGGATCTGTTCATTGTATTTGCTTCCAACCAAACTTGTATGTAATAGGTTGTGTTTGGTGTTAGATTTTCGGCTAGTAATTCGCCTTCGGCACAGATTAAAGGACTTGTATCTGTACATACTTCATATAAAGCTATTTTTGATGTAAGTGACGCAGCATTAATTGTCATGGTTACACTACCAGATGCTGGCGCAATGAATTCGTACCAAACGTCTAGTATTACAATACCATTTTCTTGACAGCTTGGTGTGTTTGTTCCGTTTGTGGCATTTTGTGTAGTTCCAGAAACAGGTTGTGCAAGTGTAATGGAAACGGCATCCGAACAATCGTCATTTTGAGGAGAGCAATTTAGGCTGAAACCAGGGAAATAATCTGTTGCAAATCCCCAAAAAGTATTACTCCAAGCTACATCATCTACTTCAACACAAGTTAGTGATGGATTGTCTTTTACCCTAAATGTTTGCCCGATGTTTGTATTGGTTCCATTTTTTATGAAAATAGTTTCCAATGCGACATTATCTTCTGCTCGTACACTAACTAATGCGGTATTTGATGAAAGATCAACGTATGGTAAAAGTAAGTTGTCATCAAATTCAATAAATTCTAATAAGCTGCATTGACTTACCTCTAAATTTATTAATGAAGAACAATTGGAAGCATTCAAATTTTTCAATGCTATACAACTTGATAAGTTTAACTGACTTATGTTTGTATTTGAAATTACAA
This sequence comes from Kordia sp., assembly GCF_045105435.1. Taxonomy (GTDB): domain Bacteria; phylum Bacteroidota; class Bacteroidia; order Flavobacteriales; family Flavobacteriaceae; genus Kordia. The sequence continues at coordinate 9,804 of NZ_JBGCDL010000320.1, forward strand.
AATCGTCCAATAAAGGATTGTTAGATAAATTGATTTCTGTTAATGGTGTTGTTTCAACACTAAGTTCTACTAGGTTTGTGGCATTAGAAAAGTCTAAACTTGTAATAGCACTATCGTTTATGTATACATATTCCAGATTAACTAATGCGCTTGCATCAAATGTTGTGGCTTCAACATCACTAATTGCTAATTGTTCTAGTAGTGTTAAATTTTCAATAGGAGATAAGTCTGTAAGATTGCCATAAAGACTACTAATTGATAGGTCTTTTAAGGAGGTAAAATCCTGCAATCCTGTAAGATCAGTAATGATAAAGTTGCTAAAATTAAATTCTTCTAAAGAGTTCACAACATCTGTAAAGACGAGATTGTCTAATGGTCCAGAATCTAGCCCGAGTTGTTGAAGCCTGCCTTCTAGTCCATCATCAGGTACAAAAGTTGTGGCTTGTGCAATAGCAAGTGTGCTAGTAAATAGGGTAAGTAATAGTATTATTTTCTTCATTTTTTTTATTGATTAAAACATTTTTTTGTATTCATTCGGATTGATAGTTTTGCTAATATTATCGTTGATCGCAATGGTTTTACTTGTCATATTTCCTTCTTTTGATTGCACTGTATATTCCATAATATAACCATCAATAACATCTTTATTTTGTATAAACCAGTTGGAGAGTTTGATACTTGGTGCTACCCAAAAGTTGATTTTTGTATTTTTATCAGCCATTGTATATTCGTAACATGTTGCGCCAAGAATTGTTTTTGTATTACCAGTTTTTTCAAGCTTTGTATAATCGTAATTCTCCATTTGATCGATTGGGTTTTTCATCCCTTGCTGTCCCATCATTCCGCTAGACATGCGCATTTTCATACCTTGCGTTTCTACAAAAATGTGAGCATTTCCTTTGTCCATCACAATGATAGATTCGCCATTCATTTCTTCCTCGGAGTATTCGCTCATGTCAGCTTTGATTGCAATGTAAGATGCATTCGGGTTGAGTAAGTACGACATTTTATAGTTTCGTTTTTGATCGGGTACTGAAATTTCAGTAACGGCTTCATGCGTAAATTGATACGTGCCAGGAGTTGCAGTTGTGTTTGTATTTGTTGGAATGTTGGTATTTCCTGAATTTGAAGTATTTTGATTTTTGTTCGTCTTTACGACAGATTGCTCATTGATGAATTCAGGACTTTTTGAGTCAATTCCGCCAGTTACAGAAGCTTCAAAGTAGGTTTCGGTATAATCATCGCTAGTTTTTCTGATGATTTGTTTCAGTGTCGCTTTGCCCGAAAAACTTATCTGAATTGTTTCATCAGAAAGTACATCAATAGCAACTTCACCTTGTGAGATTTCGTAATTTTGATAATCGTCTGTAACGGCGCGTTTAAAGTCGTCTTCTGGCTTTTTATTGTAGGGTAATTGTGGATCGTATCCAAGTTTTACCGTTGCTTCACTAGGAACTTTAAAAACCTGTCTGCCTTTATTTTTAGCAGCTTCTGTATCGTTTTTTAAGTCTTCTTTGGTTAGAATGGTAACCATAAATCCGTCATAAATATCCGCTTCATGCGACCACCAATTTCCAGTGATTGTATAACCACTATTGGTTTTTGTAACTTTTACTTTACTGGCTTCTGTGATTTCTACACTTCCAAATTTTTGAGAATGATTGATAATGATATCTCCAAAATCTTTTTTATTTTTTCCTGTTGCTTTCTTTGAATTTGGGTTTTTCTTTCCTTCAATGGCATCATCAATTGTTTTATCAATTTTATTTACAACCTTGTTTTCAATGTTTTTAGCTTTTTCTTTCGCTTTCTGTTTCAATCTTTTAAATAATTGAGCATCAGCATTTTGAAAACACATCAAGCAAATGATAAAAAATAGTATGTGTGATTTTGATTTCATGTTAAATACGTTTGTTTATCCTTTTGTATATTTAACAAGCTTAATATTAACAGCTACACAATTTTTTTTTATTCTTTTGTTAATATTTTAATTTTCAAAACCACTAATGAGTAGAAATAGCCCAGATGCCGAATTACAAGATTTGTTACGATCTGACAATAAAAAGGCGCTTGAAACTATTTATGTACAGTATAAAAACGAGTTTCTGAATTATGCTAAAAAGTATAATTTGGATGCGTACAATGCGACTGATATTTACCAAGATGCCATTATTGCAATGCATCATAATTTTGTGAACTCGAAGCTAGTATTGACCTCAAGCTCTATAAAAACGTACTTGTTTGGTATTGGAAAATTTAAAATTTTGAAAAAATTAAAAGAAGCAAATAGACTTTTAAACGTAGAAACGAAAGAAGAAGAATATACAGAGATTACGATAGATGAAGCGACACCGTCGGAACGTTCCATTTTATTAAGCGCTCATTTAGATACCATTTCTGAGAGTTGCAGAACGGTTTTGGAACTATTTTATTATAGAAATTTAACCGTGGAAGAAATTGTTCAATTAACGGATTATAAAGATGGAAATACCGTGCGAAGTCACAAATCGAGATGTTTAAAACGTTTAAAATCTTTGTTTAAAAAAGTATAATGGATACAGAAGAATTCATACAAAATTATATTGCCAATCGCTTATCTGATGCAGAAAAAGCGCGTGCGGAAGAACTCTTAAAAACGGATGTAGAATTTCAAGAACTCTATGAAACGCATTTGGAGCTGACTTCGGCTTTTAAAATTTCTAATGATAAGGCTCTAAAAAAACGCTTTCAGCAGTTAGATGCTACTGAAACTTCAATAGACACAGTTAAAAAGTTTAATTATGGTATGTTGCGTAACATTACAATTGCAGCCATTTTTATTGTAGGTGCATTTTTTGCGATCGATCAGTTTACGGGAAATAGCGATGTGTTTGATACGTATTTTGAAACATATCCAAATACATTTTTGCCTGTTACAAGGGGAACTACAGATAAAGATGCACAGTTTGAAGCTTTTAAAGCCTATGAAAGTGGTAATTATGCAAAAGCGCAAAGTGATTTTGTTGCGTTGTTGAAAAAGACAAACAATCCAAACATTCGATTTTATTATGCGATGTCATTGTTGAATCAGAAGGAATACGATTTGGCTTTGAAAGAATTAAATAATCTGACAGTGCAAAATTTTGATTATCAGATAGAATCACTTTGGTATGCGGCGTTAATTCAGATTAAAAATAAAGATTTTAAGAATGCGAAAGGAAATCTTCAAACTATTCAAAAGTTAAATTCGACTTATAAATCGGAAGCGATTAGGACTATTTTAGCACGTATGTAATTGCTGTTGCAGTATCAGTATTTCTAGAAAATTTCACTTACTCTTCGTTCTTGAATATTAAAAATAGTAATATGTCTTGGTAGATTAGTTGCGATTCTTACACTGAATACCAATTTAACCATAAAATGATACTGAAGAAACAGTGTTTCTAAAGTATCACTTTATAATCAAATAGTGTAACCTATTTTATGTACGGATAAAAAATTATCCGCCACATGTGTCTGTGTTTGCAATATTTCCTTGAGTTCTACGTGTTCCAGCATTTGTTCCACCTTTAATTTTATTGATTTTTACAGCAGAAATAGTTCTTTTGTTCAAGCGAAATAATTTAAGATTCTTTTTTCTCATAATGTTTAAATTTT
>NZ_JBGCDL010000321.1:0-4170 GCF_045105435.1 Kordia sp.
TTCCTGAAGATCCGAACGATTCTATTTGGATCATGCTTGGAAAACGTTTGATTAACTTTGGACTTTATATCTTGATTTACTTTTTCTTTGATGCAGGATTTTGTTTGATAGCGCTTGCCGTCGGCTCCTTTTACTTTCTGATTAAAAACACCTATTTCTTACTCAAAGAGAAATCGAGACAACGTAAAAAATATGGCATTCTCACAGGGTTTTATCTCGTAGTATTTTTCAGTATATTCTTTGCACATTACATCATTCCGAAAGTTCCTATTTTAAAAGATGCGAGCGAAGGACGAATTGCCGCCAGAGGTGAAATTATTTACACAACTCCTGGAGAAATGCTCTTGAATGCAGATTTTAATTCAACGAAAGCCAGACGTATTTTGTGGGCTTCGGAAAGTCATTGGTTTGCCAACAATCATTTGTACGAACGTGTCACAAACAAAGCAGGTTATCAATTTCCAAATATTCGTACGCAATACAATTCCAGAGGTGTGAGTTTAACGGTTCAGACTAGAGAATTCGTGGTGTTACGCTATTTAATCTTTGAACATAACATTTGGTTGCCCATCTTATTAATTGCACACTTTTTAGCTTTATTATTGGTTGTCGGTTATTATTATTATCCGAAAAAACACACCGATCCAATTGATTATTTTAAGACTTTAGGCGCAGTTTCGCTGTTTTTAATTTTGAGCATTATCATGTATTTGGTGTGTATTAATAGCGTGATTTTTATTGGACAAGATTTTCCTTTTTTAACCTTAACGGGAAAAGCCGCGATTGTAATTCCGTTTGTATTGATTGGCTATTTGATTTTTCATCTGAATTATAAAAACATCGAAAACGTACAGCAAAAAGCGCCTGCAAACATCAGAATTCCTGCTTTTGCCTTAACGCTGATACTTACATTTATCATTGGTGGAAAAGTTTGGAGTGCCATGAGCGCAATGGACGACCCAAATATGATTACGCATGAAGCAACGCAACCTGTAGAACGATTGAAAGGTTTTGTTGATATACTGAATTCAGATTTTAGAACCGTTCAGAAAGAATACAAACGTTCCAAAAGATTGGGAAGTCTGAATTACAAACACATTCCCAATATTTTAGATCGTTATTTGGGCGATACGGAAGAAGCGCGATTTAAGAAAATTGATACCATGGTGAACAATTACGTGAAGCAACCACGTGATGCAAACTACTTAAAATCAGCTTTGAAAAGTTTCGATATGAACGAAGCTAAAAACTTAGAACATATTTTACATATTCGTAAAAAACGTTACTCCGATCAGTTTGAATTTGTAGTGAATAGTAGTTATTACCGCATCAAACCCATTTTTGAAAGTTCTAAGGAAAATCCAGATTGGCGTGGCGATTTGTTAGCAATGGAAACTCCGAATCAGTATTATTTGCAACCTGTACAACAGAAAAAGCGTGATTCTATTTTTAAACGTGGACAACTTATTAATAGACGCACCAAAGATTATGAGTCGATTGCTTTAGATAGAAAGTTGTTTGGAAGTGCGTTTGCAAAATCGAAACTCATCAAACTGTATCGTATTCCGAGTAAATGGTTATTTACGGATGATGATGCAATTGTAGCAAAAATTAACAACGAAAAGAAAGTAAAACGCATTACACTTTCAAACAGAACGCGGATTTACAAAGAAGAAAACACAACTAGCTTTTCAGATTTTATCTTAAATAATGGCGATATTTTCAAAATTGAAGATTACAGACCGTTGCGCGTGAGTTACAACTCAGAGAATTATTTGGCGTTAAACTATAATTATAATGGAAAGCAGCGATTTTTCTATCCGTTAGGAAAAGGAATGATTTGGGCATATAATTATTCAAAATTATTAGAGAAGAATTACGAAAAAACGCCGCCAAAAGAAGCCAAACGCGCTACGTTTGATTATCAATTGCAACAAGATTTGTACGATTTGGCGATTCATAAGGAAATTCACGACGATTTCTTTTTAACCGTGATGGATGGCGAAGGACACGTACGCGCTATGTTTGATTACAATCGTGGAAAGGAAAACTATAAAATCAACCCGAACGATTATAGAAAACTGAGTCAGATTTACGAAGAAATTTATTTTAATACACGACAAGAAGATTTAACATTAGGAACAAGAAACATTCGTAAAATGAATGCTTCTGGAGGATTTGGATCTACCATAAAACCAATTGTATACAGCGCAGTTACATCACAACAGAAACTGGATTGGAACGCTATCAAACTAAACAATATGTATAGTGATGAAATTTATGAAGCGCCAAAAAAGAAAACTTTAAAAGGCGAACAAGTCAAGTATTTTGGAAACAAACGTTTGGTGGCACCTTGGTTGGAAGCTACTGGCGAATTTAAAGGCGAAATAGACAACAAAACCTATATTTTGAAATCTAGAAACGCGTATAACGGAATTATGATGTTGCTCGGTAGTTATTCAAACAAAAGACTTAAAAACTATAAAAAAGAAATTTTACGACCAGATTCAGATACAATTGAAATGCGCGAACGTTTCCCAAGACTTACTATTAATGGGCGTAATTATGTCCTTTCGGAAGATTTTTACGACAAGCTTCCAAAAGATTTGAATAGTACCGATTATGTGTTGCGATCTGGACTGATTAATAATTTTAGTTTTGATACGTCTCGCGAGAAGCGAAATACACGTACCGATTCTTCGTATGTGGTTTTTAATAGTGAGAATAAAATTAATACATTTTACAAAACGAAAGAGCTGTTTAGCAAAGCCATTCGAAATAGTAATTTTAATTATCAATGGGTTTTTCCTGAGAAGCAAGCATTTATAAAGAACTCTACAAATATTGCGGGAGAAGATTTGAGAAACAACATAATTAATCCTGCCAAAGGTGGAAGTCCATTTGAGTTGACACAGTTAGGAATGCTTGAAAATATAGTGCGGTTGTACAAGTTAAATACGGACGTAAGAGCTGCTGTTCAAGAGCAAAAAGATAGTACATACTCAAAAATGAATTTTGCTATAACTGATTGGAGAAATGATGCGGATTATCGAGATTTTGTAAAGAAAAATATTTATGAAACCATGCACAATGTTCCTAAAAAAGGAACTGCGCAAGTTTTGTTTAAATACAAAAACACGTTTGAAGTTGAAAATACCAAAACGGAGGAAAAAGTCACTTTTTATATGTACGCCAAAACGGGAACGCACAATAGTAAGAAAGATGGCGTGAATGATAAATCGTTGGTCGTTATTATTAGTGATGTCGATTTAACCGCATCAACTTACGAAACTCAGCCAAAACTGTATACCATGTTGTTGACGATTAATAACGTGAAAAATTCAGAATATCAGGCAAAACAGCGCAAATTGTTTGACTTAATTGTGAATTCGGAATCCTTTAAATTGTATTATGATCTATGAGAAAAAATTCTAAACATAAACAATCGACACTTAAAATTTTAGGAACCGTTTTACTGATTGCATTTGCGGTTGGCACTTGGATTGTTTGGAGTCACGGTATTAAAAAGAGTAATGTAAAAATCAATGAAGATGTAGCTTTTGAAGAAAAGAGAACAATTTTGAAAATGAGAAAAGATAGTTTGGTGATAATTCTTAATAAATGGCAAGCTGAAAAACCAACGAAGTTTACAAAAGTAACTGCTGACGACAATTGGATTGTTTGGACATACAACAAGCGTTTTCAAAAAGGAATTATGCAAGAAATTTTTGGTGGTGAAGAAAGTTACAAAAGAGATACTACCGTATTTAAAAACGATGCGAAAAATATGCAATTACGTTTCAAAGTAAAGTCAGATACAGCGTATGTTTATGTACGTTTCATGACACAATACTATTCTGTTTTGGAATAATTTTATAAAATTTTACGCAAAAAAACCGATTTTAATAATTCAATACCACATCACATGTTAAAAAACTACAAAGTACTTTCAGGAATTTTAATACTTAGCTTATTACTTTTTAATTGTTCATCAGACAAAAAAAAGAATAGAAACATTCCTGTCAACTCTATTGCCGAAATTTCCGCTGTACTTTCTCCTACACTAGAAAAATTTGAAATAAAAGGAACTGAAGAAACGATTCTGAAAGGAAAAAAAGGAACTTCTATTTATATTCCTGCAAATACGTTTCAATTTGAAGATGGAACTAC
>NZ_JBGCDL010000322.1:0-3909 GCF_045105435.1 Kordia sp.
GAATATTTGGGACGAATTGCAATGGATGACTTCTTTTGACCCACCGTATCCAATTATAAATTTACGGCATGCATATCGTTTAAAAGGTATGTATTTTCAAATGCTGCAACAATTTCCAAGTGGTGTACAAAACGCGCCAATATCTGAAAAGAAGTTTAGTGAATTTGAAGCTGCTTTTGCAACTTGGCAAAAACGAAATTGGCCTTATTAATTCCCCAAATTATGTTATTCTCAACCGAAGTTACTTCTTCTAAAATAATATCCGACAATCCGTTATTTCAACGGACATTAAAAGCATATCATTTAGTGGCGCCTCACATTCATGGAAACGTGTTAGAAATTGGTTGTGGCGAAGGATATGGAGTAGCATTATTATATAAAAATGCTAATCAATTAACTTTAATTGACAAATCGCCATATACAGCAGAATTGATCCACAATAAGTTTCCAAATACAACGATTATTCAAGAGAAAATTCCGCCATTAACACAACTAGAATCAAATAGTTTTGATGTAGTGGTTTCTTTTCAAGTGATTGAACATATTAAAGATGCAGCTTTGTATTTGGAAGAAATTCACCGTGTATTAAAACCGAATGGGAAAGCTTATATTTCCACACCAAATGCACTAAAAACCATTGCTAGAAATCCTTGGCATTATAAAGAATATACCTTTGAAAGTTTGTCAAGCTTGATTGAAAAAACCTTTACAAATTATCGTATTGAAGCCATTTGCGGGAATGAAAAGACAGACGCGTATTATGAAAAAAATCAAAAATCAGTGGCGCGTTTTTTGCGATATGATGTGCTAAAATTACAACACCGAATTCCTGCTTGGTTATTACAAATTCCGTATGAAATTGCCAATCGGATGAATCGAAAAAAACTACTCAACAAAAATCCTAATTTAGTCAATAGTATTGCGTTAAAAGATTATTCACTTGCTGAACATTCGGAAGCTACCTTGGATTTCTTTTGTACGCTTTCTAAATAGATTTTAGACCGCTGCGCTACTAGATAGTAGATTGCTTCACTTTTAAATGCTTTGTGTTTGGGAAGAAATGACTTGTTAAGATTTGTTTTTATGGCTAGTCCTGAAATATGGCTAAAACCAAGTTCAGACTTTCTTAAGCACTAACTTTTGCAATTCCGAGTGCATTACCACGTAGTCAAATCCGTTGTAATTGCAGTTACCTTCGGTGCCTCCTGACTTTTATATTTTTTCATTTCCAAATTCGTTGCTAAAGTCCCGAACTCTTTTTTCTGGATATTCATATTCTGCATTCATAAGTAAATCTCTCCAATCAGTTTGAGTTAGTTCAATCATTTTTTGTAAATGATTTATATCCTTGTTTCCTGCAAATATTAATGCACGAACAATTCTGTGAATTCTAAATTCTTTACTAGATTTAATTAACTCTTGTATTTTTCTCTTCGCTTCACTAGAGTTTTTTCCATAATCATGTTCAAGTCTTTTTAGTATATCTGTTGGATATAAATTTAGATTGATTGTTTTTTGATCCGCTATAGACTTCAAATCAGTATTCACAATTTCAATTATTTTTCCAAAGCCTATAGTGCGATTTGCCTCGCAAAATTTGAATTCCATATTTTCATAAAGTCGATTGGCAAAATATTCAGTTCCTAAAATTGTAATTTCTGCTTTTACTTTTGTTCCTAATTCCACAATTTCTTGTCCAATATAAGTCTGCTGTCCTGAAGTCAAATATTCTGGATAGTTGTCAAATTCAACATGCGGACGATAACCAGAATGAGCAGGACTACTTCGACCGCCTTTTTCAGTAGTCAAAAATTCCAATTCAGCTATAAAGTCTGTTTTTTTGAAGATATTTTCAGCTTTTAGGTAACGTTTAGCATAAGAAAAGTAAGGGATTAAAACACACTTACTTTTCGGTTTAGCGGATTTTGCAAATAAGCACAAGCCTATGGTTTAACACTTTTGCTCTATTTTTTATATACATCTTTGTTACCGTCTGACTTTTAAATTTGCATATTTTTTTTAATGATTATCTAATTTTTTTGATTACAATACTTGAAGTACCAAGACTTTCAAAATTTACATCTTCATTATCGTGTGCCCTATTAAGATCTTAACCTTAGTATATCATTAGCATTAACTAATATCGTTTGAGTGAAATGAATTGAAAAATCGCCTCCATTACCGCTATCCTCTGGACTAAGACCAAAAATTTTATCTCCAACATCAGTCGTGTTTAATCGCAAGCGTAATTCAATATATTGCTCAATACTGTCAGCATTGAGAGCAAGGTTGCAGGATATTTGATAATAACCTGTTTCTAAAATTCTTAAATCTGTATTATTAATTTTTTGATAAAGGCTATTGTCTTCATTCCAATTTAAACTATTAAAAATATCAATATTTACACCTCCGAGAGTATTAAAATTTACAGTTGTTGAATTATTAGTAAATTTTACAGTTCTATTTTCTTTAGTATCATTAACATTTCTCCATTGCCAACCATCCCAATAATAAAAGCCTGGTAATACATTATTTGGAAATGTACCACTTATAGCTGTATTAAAAACAAGTAATCCAGTCGCTGGTGTACCAATTACTGGACTGCTATTATCTTTTGAAGTTAATTCAACTCTTGTTATCAATACTCCGTTAGTTTCACTTTCAACTTGAAATATAGTTCCATTCTCAAAAGTTGTTGTTCCAATTCCAACTTGTACATTTGATTTTACTGTAAGTATTAAAAAAGCAAATAAAAATAAATAGTTAATATGTATATCTCATAATTTTTTGTTTTATAATGATGCAATATAAATATTTTATTTATAAACTTAGTTTTTAGTTTTTAGTTTGCAAGTAATATTAGCATAACAGGAATCCCTATTATCTCTACCATAACCAAACCTATTTTCTTTTAAGAATTCAGTTATTTTTAAAACTAGATTTTTCTTACGCAACATCAAAATCATCCAAAGGATTTTTAATTTTAAGATGCAAAAAAAAGCTCCACAAAATAATCTGTGAAGCTTTCTAATAATAGAGAAACCAAACTCTATTATTGTTTATTCTTTTTGTAAAGTCTTTATATCTGCAATTAATTGATCAACTGCCGTTTTGTTTAAACCATTGTAAATTCCTCTGATTTGTCGGTTTTTATCAATAAGCACGAAATTTTCTGTATGTAAAAAATCGTCATCCGTTTTTGCTTCTCCCAAATTTTCTTCTACGAAATAATAGTTTCGACCTAAGTCATAAATATGAGAACGTTCGCCTGTAACTAAATGCCATTTTTTGCTATCAATTCCTTTATTTTTCGCATACGCTTTTAAGACTGAAACGGAATCTGTTTCAGGCGTTACCGAATGTGATAAAAGCAATACCTCATCATCGTTTCTAAATTCTTGCTGTAAAATGTCCATATTGGCAGTCATTTTAGGGCAAATTCCAGGACACGTTGTAAAGAAGAAATCTGTGATGTAAATTTTGTCTTTAAAGGTTGCTTCTGTAACTTTTTCTCCTTCCTGATTCGTTAAATTAAACGCTGGAATTTGATGAAATGTCTTTTGTGCTGTTGTTCCGTTTTCAAACCAATAAGGTGTAAAAGATGCTTCTTGATAATACGGTAAACTTTCAACACGACTGTCTAATTGGTTTTTTGCTTTATCACCACAACCAATCAAAAATAAACAACTGATTAGCAACAAAAAACTACTCTTTTGTCTGTACAACTTCATTTTGTAATTCATAACACAATCCTGATCGTTTTAAACCAAAAAATCGTCCGTTTTTTGCTTCGTAATTGTTAAATAATTTTCCGTTTTTTCGCCATGCTTGCTGCAAACCTTCTTCTTTTCCATTGACAATGTTTATACGTTTGAATTTTTCTCCCGTTTTATACCATTGTTCTTGCAC
>NZ_JBGCDL010000323.1:0-9516 GCF_045105435.1 Kordia sp.
TTATCATTCGTTTGCACAGGAATGTGCAAACGGACTTGTCCTTGTTCAAAACTATAGCCAGTATCTCTATGTTTCTGAATGCTTGCGCCAGGATCTAAGGTGTGAATGCGAAACGTTTCTACTTGACATTGAAACATTTCAAAAATAGAAAGCAAATACGGGCATTTTTTGAGCGCATCATTTGGTAAAAAAACGGGTAAATTATCAGGTCCAAGAATTGGTTCAATAAAATGTTTCAACCACAACGTTTCCAATTCTACAGACGGATTATAGATATCTTGATAGTCTTTTGTAGAAAATTGAGCTAATTCTTTTTTGATAATATCAGTGTCAAATTCAAAAGGTAGTTTTAGTGCATTCATGCATGAAAGTTATTAATTATTTGGCAAAAACTTCCTTTTCATCAGAAAAAGCCTTGAATTCTAACGGATTCCCGCTAAAATCAAAAACAAACATTGTACGTTGTTCGCCTGCTTTACCTGCATAACGCGTTTGTGGTTTTATGATAAATTCAATGGAATTGGCTTCAAGTTTTTGTTGCAAGTCTTCAAATTGTGGAATGCTTAATAAACAACCAAAATGCGGAATAGGAACATTAACACCATCAACTTTTCCGCAATAATCTAATGCAGGAATATTGTCGCTTACATGCCCTGTTAGCTGATGTCCAAAGAAATTAAAATCAATCCAATTCTCCGTAGAACGACCTTCTTGACAATCCAATATTTCTACATAAAATTTACGTGTCAATTCAATATTTTTAACTTTAAAAGCGTAGTGAAAAGCATTCATATAATTAATTATTCTTTAAAAAATTAAAAGGATTCATCACATTGGTGAATTAAGAAATTGCTAGAATAACAATTTGAAATTCACGTTCTAAAAATACAATTTTAAAAAACAAAACATAGGGTTACTTGTGTTATTTAGGCGATGGTATTTTAAGACAAAATAGTGAAGGAATCAACTGTAGAGTATAGAAAATATTTTATTTAAAGTTAAGAATTCATTTAAAGTCTTTTACTATGTTATTTTTTCGTATTTTGAGATACCATAAAAAGCTCAAATTTTTGAAAAAAATAGTACCTACCATATTAAGCTTGTTTTTAAGTTTCTCGCTGTGGAGTCAGAAAGATTTAGAAAAAGAAAAAATCAACGACAGTATTCGAAAATACCTAAATGCTTCGACGCAGAACTTCTACCAATACAAATACAAAGAAGCGATAGAAGCTTCTAATCGTGGAATCATTTATGCAAATCAAATTAATGATCATTACAACCTAAGCTTGTTTTATAACGAATTGGGTTTGGCGTATGATGGAATTTCTGAGTTTTCAAAATCGAAAGAAAACTATCTAAAATCTTTAAGTTATGCTAAAAAAAGTAAAAATGATAGGCTACAAGGTTGGATTTATAACAATATAGGAAATGTGCATTCTGAAGGTTTAAAGGAAACAGATTCAGCTGTTTACTACTATAAAAAATCTTTAGAACTTGGGAAAAAAATAAAAGATACAGCCGAAATTTTAACGCCGATTTTGAATATTGGTTGGACGTATGCAGATCAAGGTGACTACGACACCGCATATCCGTATTTAGTAAAGTCAGAAAGAATGATTTTTACCAAATATGGTGATGATTCAGCCAAAGCGCAAATTCACTTTTTATTAGGGCGTTATTACATGTACAAAAAAAATCTAGTACTAGCCAATAATTACTTTACAACATCACTTGGTTATGCGAAAAAGAATAATTTGTTGGAAGAATTAACGGAAATCTACGAACAATATTCAATTTTGGCAAGCAAACAAGGAGATCACAAACTTGCGTACGATCGATTGCAAACACATTTAAAATATAGAGATTCTTTATTTGATGAAACTAAAATAAAGGAGAATCAAGTAGCCTTGGCAAAGTTTTCGGTTGATGATTACAAACAAGATTTAGAACGTGTAACGAAAGCGCAAAAATCGCAGGAAACGATCATGAAAAAATCACAGCAAATTTCGTATGTGTTGATGATTGCTGGTTTTATTTTGATTTTATTGCTGATAAATATGTTCAAGAATTATAAATTCAGAAATAAAGCACTGGAAAAACTTCGCATGAAAAATAGCGAATTGCGCGAAGCAAAAGAAGAAGCAGAAGCGCAAGCAAATCTAAAATCTCAATTCTTTTCTACGGTAAGTCACGAGCTGCGAACGCCTTTGTATGGAGTTGTTGGTTTGACTTCTTTATTATCAGAAGATTTTCCAAATTTAAAAAATAATGAAAATTTTAAATCGCTTAAATTTTCGAGTAAATATTTATTGTCACTGATTAACAATGTGTTACAGATTAATAAAATTGAATCGCAAGGTGTAAAATTGGAAAGTATTCCATTCAATATACGAGGTTTGGTCAATGAAGTTGTAAACTCTTTTAGTTTTTCGGCAAATCAGAATAAAAACAAAGTACACCAAGAAATAGATGCTAGAATACCAGAAATTCTATTGGGCGATTCTATTCGATTGTCACAAATATTAATGAATCTTATCGGAAATGCGGTTAAGTTTACGGAAGAAGGGAATATTTGGATTCGATTGGAATCGGAAGGAAAAGAAGACAAAACACATACCATAAAATTTGTAATTCAAGATGACGGAATTGGGATTCCGAAAGAAAAGCAAACATCTGTTTTCGATAAGTTTGTACAGTTACGTCCAATTGAAAAAAACTATCAAGGTACCGGTTTAGGATTGTCAATTGTGAAGCGATTGCTAGTACTTTTTGACAGTGATATTACACTAAAAAGTGAAGAAAATAATGGAACAGAGTTTTCTTTTGTAATTGTATTTGAAGAAAGCACAAAGGTTATGGAAAAGGATAGTCCTGTACCAATACAAACGATAAATACGGTTGAGAAAAGTATTTTAATTGTAGACGATAATAAAATTAATCGCGTAGTGACAAAGCGAATTTTACAAAACAAAGGCTATCAATGTGATGTGGCTGAAGATGGATTGGAAGCCATAGACATTTTAAAAGTCAATACGTATGATTTGATTTTGATGGATATTAATATGCCGCGAATTGATGGTGTAGAAACTACAATACGCATTCGTGAAACAGATAAAAAAACACCAATCATTGCGTTAACAGCCGTAGAAGAAGATCAAATTAGAGATCGAATTTACAATGCAGGAATGAATGATTATATCATCAAACCTTATGATTTGGCTGAATTTCATCAAATTATTTTGAAAAATTTATACGTAAATATTATGTAAAATACGCACTTCCGGAGATATATACTACACCAAATCACTTCATCTAAAAAAAACTAATTACAAAAATTGGAAATATTCCTAAAATAATAAATTAGAAATCAGGGTGATAGAAAGTTTTAAAGTGTACTAAAATTTTAAAGACGAGATTGTTTTTTTTGAATTTATAAAAAAGGTGCTTGCTGTCTTTTTTTTTGTACATTAGTATAACTATTGAATCTTAACTATTGAAACCTTAACTATTGAAAAGCCTACTGTTAGCCATATTCTCAATTCTTCTTTCATTTTCTGCTTGGAGCCAGAAAACTAATAAGAAAAAGCTAATTGATAGTATTGATAAGTACAAAAATATAGCGTCAAAGGCTCGTGAAGAATATAAGTTTATAGAAACAATAGAAGCTTCTAAAAAGGCAATTTCATATTGTTATCAATCAAAAGACTTCCATAATTTAGCATTTTTATATTATTCATTGGGCGTTTCATATGACCTAATGTTAGAACCTGAAAAAGCTATAGAAAATTATGATAAAGGATTGGAGTACGCAAAACAGTCTGGTAATTACAAGGTAGAATGCTGGCTGTACAATAATATGGCAAATATTTATTCTGGAAGCTATAAAAAAATTGACTCCGGGATGTATTTTTATAAAAAATCTTTAAAAGCAGCGCGGAAGACAAAAGATAGCGCTGAAATTTTAATGCCAATTCTTAATATTGGCTGGATGTATATTGATGAAAAAATGTACGATAGCGCTTATTCATACTTAGTAGATTCAAAAAATATAAGCTATTCAAAATTTGGAGACACATACGGAAGAGCAGATGTAAACTATCTGTTTGGGCGTTATTATTTGGTAAAAAATAAATATAAACAGGCAGATGCTTCTTTTAAAGAAGCAATAAAATTATCAAAAGACATAGGGAGCAAAGGTCTTAGTACGTTAACAAACTCGTATTTCTATTATGCTGAATTGGCAAGTAAAGAAGGGAAACATAAAGTTACAAACGATCGCTTAAAGCAATACATAAATCTTAAAGATTCTCTTGCTAATGAAACAAAAGTAAGGGAAACCCAAATAGCATTAGCAAAGTTTTCTGTAGATGATTATAAAGGAGAGTTAAAGCGTAAGGAAGCAGAAAATCGATCACAAGCTATCATTTTAAAAAAAACACAGCAAACATCTTATGCATTAATGATTGCTGGTTTTGTCCTACTTTTACTATTGATTACACTATTTAAGAACTATAAATTTAGGAATAGTACATTGGCAAAACTTCGGGTAAAAAATATTGAATTGCGTGAAGCTAAAGAAGAAACTGAAAAACAATCAAACCTAAAAGCACAATTCTTATCCACTGTAAGTCATGAATTAAGGACACCTTTATACGGTGTTATTGGACTTACTTCATTATTATCAGAAGATTTTCCAAATTTAAAAGAAAGCGAAAACTTTAAATCATTGCGGTTTTCTAGTAGCTATTTACTTACATTGATAAACAATGTATTACAAATCAATAAAATTGACTCGGAAGATATTAACTTGTTAAGTATACCATTTAATCTTAAAAAAATGATTGATGAAGTGGTGACTCCATTTAGTTTTGCTTTTAATAAGAATAAAAATGAATTACATGTTGAAGTTGATCCTAGAATTCCAACGGTACTTTTAGGAGATTCGGTTCGGTTGTCTCAAATACTGATCAACTTGATTGGAAATGCTATGAAATTTACCGAATCTGGGAATGTTTGGATTAAATTGGTACATATCAAGCAAGAACAACAACAACATATCATACAATTTAATATCAAAGATGACGGAATGGGGATTCCTAAAGAAAAACAATCTAAGATATTTGATAAGTTTGTACAGTTGGGTCAGAATGAAAAAAACTATCAAGGTACTGGTTTAGGTTTACCTATTGTAAGACAATTGCTAAAGCTGTTTGAAAGTGATATAACACTAAAAAGTGAAGAAGGTTTAGGAGCTGAGTTTACTTTTGAAATCAAATTTGAAGAAAGTGGTGAATTACCAGTCGATGATAGACCAGTAAAAGTGAATGAAATTGATAACACAAATAAAAAACTCTTAATTGTTGATGATAATAAAATCAATTGTATAATTACAAAGCGTATTTTACAAGTAAAGGGCTATCAATGTGATGTAGCAGAAGATGGTTATAAAGCGTTGAGTTTAGTGAAATCTAATGAATATGATTTAATTTTAATGGATATCAATATGCCACGAATTGATGGTGTAGAAACGACAATGCGCATACGTGAAACAGATAAAAAAACGCCAATAATTGCGTTAACTGCCGCAGAAGAAGATCAAATTAGAGATCGAATTTACAATGCAGGAATGAATGATTATATCATCAAACCTTATGATTTGGCTGAATTTCATCAAATTATTTTGAAAAATTTACACATAAATATTATATAAAATAGGCACTTCCGTAGATATATACACTACACAAAATCACTTCGCCAATGAAAATACTAATGGCAAAAACGACAGGGTTAATCTTCATGGCACCAGCGGTATAGCATATTAAATCTGTAGGAACAAACGGAAAAAATGCCCAAAATATGATAAATAGTGGTCCGTACTTTCCAGAAAGTTTCTCTTTGACCAATTTAGAAGCTTTCGGATTTTTATTGAACAGTTTAGAAAAGCCGAGTTTGTCTGAAAAATAGTAGACAATCATGGAAGAAATTACAATTCCAATCACAGAAATCACTAAAACAAGAAACAAATCGTTTGGAAATAAAAATACACCCGCAAAAATAAGTGCAGTACTTGGAAGCATGACAAAACCACGGACTAAGTGACAAATTGCAAAAATTACCCAACCGTAATTTCCATACGATTGAATACTGTTTACAATGTTTTTTCTAGAAAATGTTTCTGGAAAAATAATATTATATACAATAAATATAATAATAAGGACAATCCAAAATCGTCTAAAAAACGTAATATAACTCTCTTTCATTACTTTTTAATTCGATACGAATACAAGATGCCAAAGCTACACAATTGTTACGAGAAGAAATTATTTTATTTTAAATGTTGAATTTTAAAATATTAAAGTGAAATCAAAAAATCAGTTCCATTTTAATATCACAACGTTCGTATGGATTTCCTTTTTCAACAGGAATTTCTTTAAAACCATACTTTTCGTAAATATAAATTGCATTTTCAAGTTTTCTATTCGAATATAAAATGAACTTGGTAAAGTTTTGCTCTTTTGCAAAATCAAGACAATGTTGCATCAATTTTTGACCAATTTTTTTACCTCTAAATCTTGGCGAGACTGCCATTTTGCTCAATTCATACATACCGTCTTCTATTTTTATGAGCGCAACAGTTCCTGCAATTTGTGCTGCATCTTTCGCAAAAAAGATATGTCCGCCTTTATCAATAATATAGGTTTTGGAATTGCTCAGTACTTCTTTGTCGTGTGGTTCTACGTAAAAAAATGTTTCTAGCCATTCCATATTCAAATTATAAAACTCAGCAGCATATTTTTCGTCAAAAGGAACAATTGTTAACTTTGAAACTTTCATAGATTTTATGCTTTCTATGACACGTATACTCATACTTTTTTCAGAAAACCTATTCTCTAGTTGATTCAAATGTGCCACTAAATTATCTGAAGAAAAAGTAGTTAAGTCTTCTATAGTTTCATGAATAACATTCCAAATTGGAATCATTTTAATCAATAGTTTTTCACCTTTTAAGGAAAGACTGATATTCTTTTTGCGTTTATCAATTTCGTCACTATCTATTGCAATTAAATCTTTTTTTAATAGTTTGTTTAAAGTCTGTGTAATAGCAGGTTGAGTAACATCTAATACTTCTTTAATCTCTGTATTTGTGGTGCTGTTTTTCAAAGAAATAATCTTAAAAACAGGAAATAAATACGGATCAAAATCAATTCCGTAGTAATCATATACTTTTTGAGTTTCCTTCATCATAAGTTCACTCAAACGATTTAATCTTGAACCTAAACCAATTTCTCTAAATTCGCGTAATGCATCCATTCTATAATTATTTATATAAGTGCTTATGTAAAAATAAAATAGATTTGACTATTTTCCAAATGGAAAGGTATTATTTACGCATAAAATCTGTGATTAAATAACTTAGTAACTTACCAACGAGATACATTTCTTGCGGATTATCTGCATTTGGAGCAGCTTCACATAAATGTAAATAGGCAGCATTTTTTTGTTTTCCGAAGAATGTAGCAAACATGCGTGCTTCATTGGCTGTAAAAGCACTTGTAGTCATGGCACTACTTGGTACATTTTCAATGGAATCACAGTCAATTTCTACACCAAAAGGACGATTTTCGATAAAATTTAATGCTGTATGTAATTGAGATGAAAATCCTTGTTCTTGACGAATTTTAATTTCTTCAAAAGTATTGTATCGAATGCGATCTGGATAGCTGTCAATAGTTTTAAAGACTTTTTTGGAAGTGTAGTTTTCGTGCAATCCAAACATAAAGTAATTGTTCAGAAAATTCTTTTTAAACGCATAACTAAAACCATTTCCGCTGTGTCTGCCTTCCAAATTTCTGAAGTCGGTATGTGCATCAAAGTTGACTACGTTAATTGCTTTGCTCTTTCCTAAAGCTGTACCTTTTATATTTCCGTACGCATTATTATGTCCGCCACCAATAATAATAGGCGTTTTTCCTGCACTTACAATTTGATACATTAAATACGTGACTTCTTCGTCAATTTTTGAAACGAGTTCACTTAATTTTTGATAATAATCATACGAACTAGCGTACATTTTATCGGCAGTTTCTATCAGTTCAGAAAAATCTAAATGACCTAAAACTAGCAGACGTTTTCCTCTATTAAACGAATTGTCCTGTGTGTTTAAGAGTGATTTTAAAGCAGCATTCCAAGCGGTAGTTGCACCTGCTTTTCCACGATTGGCGCGAATACCAATATCTTCAGGAATTCCAAAAAGCACATATTTAGCGTCACTTTGTTGTAATTGAGTGACTAAATCTTCAACTGATGAAAGTGTATCTACTTTTTCACCAAATTTAGTTTCGCCATTTCGTTTGGAAATCAGCGCGTTGCCTTTTGCGCTTGTGTACAGTTGCAGCATGGTTTTTTAATAAATTGCGTAGTGCTAATGTACGTTTTTATATGGTTTGATGAAATAATGATTTCGTAAAAGATAATTTTTTGTGATTGGTTATTTTTTGATTGATGGAAGTCTGCACTTCGACAAGCTCAGTGTGAAACAGTTTAATAACCCAAACAAGTCTAAACAGAAATTGCCAAAATACACGCCTCACGAATCTTCCAAACTTCCTCAAAAGAGTAGGGAAGTTGCTCTTCCAAAATCCATTGTTTTAGGAAGTTTTGATGCCATTGTACTTTGTACTCCGCAATTTGATGTGGGAGAATTTCTTGTTCTAGGAGTAAACTTTCTTCGAAAGAAGCTTCGTTTTTAGTAGTTCGCGTAATATCTAGGATGTTTCCGTTGATTTTTAGGTATGTATGTGCTTCTGGAATGTAGTTGAGTTGATACTGATTTAAAACGCTTCCAACGCCTTTGGTATTGATCTCGTTCATTTGGTAGATTCCGATGAATAGTTGCACAGTTTCCTGCTGACTTTCCACTGCGAGTTGCTTTAAGAACGCATGTTTTGTAGAACAGGTTCCTTTGTGCTCAGGAATGATCAAACAGTAATCGCTACGATCTGAGGTTCTTCCGTAAGGCAATTGATTCACGTAGGCAATCGCCGCTTTGAAATCAGTAATTTCCTTGTCAATCATCAACTTGGACAATGAACCGTTCTGCGGAAGCGAAAAATTATGCATAGTGATTTAGTTTATAATAAAGTTTTAGTTTCAAAAGTACGAGATTCCGCATCAAGTGCGGAATGACAGTATCGAAGAAAGTCTAACTGCGCAGCGATCTCAATTCTAACAGCGCAGCTATCTAAAAGCAAAGCGAATCTAACAATCTAAGAGTTCCGCATGTGCGGGAACAATTCTAAGAGCGAAGCAAGTCTTAGATTCCTGCCTTCGAAGGAATGACAAAAAGGATTAAATGACTTTTCCATTAATTAATACCTGTTCAATATTATTGTCGCCAAACGCGTATGGCAATACATGAAATGATTCTATTTCTTTGGAAATGATCAAGTTGGCAGCTTTTCCAACGGTGATACTTCCGTGCGTTTCTGAAAGTCCCATGGCATACGCACCGTTGAT
>NZ_JBGCDL010000324.1:0-9208 GCF_045105435.1 Kordia sp.
GGACAAAGTGCTATTGTAGTAGGAAGTTATGCTACAGGAACCACAAACAGATCACATTTAGTCGTTTTCAGAATCAATTCGCAAGGAAACATTCTTTGGTCAAAACTATTGTATTCAAGCAATACGCGTTTCAGTACGGGCATTAAAAAACTGAATACGCAACACTACCTAATCACGGCTTGGTTCAATGAAAATTCGTCTGTGGACGATATGGAATTGTACAAGCTTGACGAAAATGGAAACATGATCACTTCCAGAAAAGTAGTAGGTACTTTTGATGAACAAATTATGGACGTTGTTACAACACCATCTGGATTTACAATTCTAGGTTCTGCAACAACACCTGGTGGACAAACAGTTAGACATGCAATTGCATTAGCTTTCAACAATAATCTAGGTTTGAATTGGGGAAAACGTTTGGGTGATGGTACGTTTATTTATACAACAGGAGCTATACCAACATCGATATTTTCAGACAATTACATTATTGCGGGTATTCAGGATAATACAAATAAATTATTCCTAAGTACATTTAGTAGTGCTTCAAATTCGTTTAGTGTAAAAACGACAAATTTAGGCGCAACTACCGATAAGTTGAGTACATCTGTAAAATTAGTAAAAGGAGCTGGTAGTACTTTTTATTGTATAGCAAATTACAGTACAAACCGTGCGTCAGAAGTCATAAAATATGATTATGAACTGAACGAATTGTGGCGAAAAAAGCTAGACTTTGGAAGCAAAAACAGCATCAGTCAATTGCTAAATGATGCAAACCAACAATTACTCTTAGTAGGAGGAATTGTAGGAACAAAATCAGCTTATTTGGCAAAAACAAACTTAGAGTTACAAAACTGTATCTCTGAAGAAGTTCCGCGAACACAATATGCACAAGAAACATTTACAACAGCCGATTTTACGCCTACTATTGGCGATTTACCACACACATTTCAAAACACTTCGCTTAACGTAACAGAATTAGCCTCTGAACGAAATGATTACTGTAGTGAGAATTGTAACACAACATCAATTCCACCAAGTGAACATACCGCAATTCAGTCGCCAAACTTCTACTTACAAGCTGCCGGATCAACAGGGAATGATGGTAGTACAGAAGGAATTCATACACGTTGGATCTTTTCAGGAGCTTTAGGGGAAAAGCACTTGCCAAAAGGAAACCACGCGAATAACATGAACAACTTCAACAAAGAAGATGACTTTGTACGTGTATACAGAACGCCATACAAAAAAGTGGCAAAAACAATTGACTTTTCAACAGCGCCAAACATTGTAGATGATGCAAATGGTTTATGGATTTATAATATTGATGGAAAGGACTTTCATGTATATTTCAGAAATCAAACAAAATATACGCAAGTTCGTGCCGTGATCAATCCTGCAACCAATTCGCAAGGATTCATGCAAAACTATGGTGGTGATTTAGTTGAAGTGGAAAGTAAACGACACTTATTCTTTGCGGTGGAAGCAAAAGTAAGTTCGTCAGCTTCAAACAGTACGTTGCAAACGGAAACACTATCTGTATCAACAAATACATTAATTGCACTCAAAAAGGCTACCAACAGAAAAACGTACGCAGGGACAGCTTTACAAAACATTCGATTGTTATGTGAAAATGGACGTACGTTTAGAAGCATTGGAACAAACGCATTTTTGACGCAAATTAGTTTTGAATTGTATGGTGATTTCATTGAAGATGCCAACGAAAATGAAGCATGGACACCAATGGGAAGCTATTCATTAACATTGGATGACACTGTTGCATTACAACAATTAGAACCAACAGCAGGAATTGTCAATGGAAATTGGCCACGATTCAATGATGATGCTACAGTAAATATTGCCAACTACATCAACAAATGGAACGTAGTAGAACCAGATATTTACGATAGAAACATAAAGCAAGTAGTGGAACAATACATTGCGTTAAGTGACGATATCAACAATCCGAAAGCAATTGAAGAAATTCCTGTAGACGAAAACATTGTTGTAGAAGATGAAGATGATGTAATGGAAATTTCCAATCTCGATATGCTAAACATAGCGTCGTTTGACTATCATGTTGCGCGTATGTTAGGATTAGGATTCTTAGATGTAGCTTCGCAAGTACAAGAAGGTGAATTTGTATACATTGCAGAATATGTAACTTTTGGAGATTTGGAAGACGGACAAGGCGCACGCGAAGTACAGCACTTAAGCATGAGTTTGCCAACGGCTACTTCCGACGAACGTTTGCCATTGCCAATAGCATTAGATGAAGTAATTCCAGGAGCTTATTTCGGAACAGAAACAAGCGAACCTTCAAGCATTACAGATGTCGATGGATACACACACGATGGTAAAAAACGATATGTTACGTTATACGCAGATCAAATTCCAGACGATGTATACAATCCAACATTCTATGCAGAAAACACACAATTTGAATCCAAAGAATACACAATTCCAATCTATGCCGGATTAGAATACAGAAAGCAACGTGAAAATCAGCCAGATCCAGGTGTTTGGGAGAAACCAGAGATTTCGCATGACAAACGTTACTTGCACTTAGATTCAACAGTTGCAAATGCATCAGAACGTTACGAAGCGTTTCCTATTTTATTACCAGAAGTAGGACAACCAATTTTTGTGCACAAACAAATCATTAGTGGAACACATTACTATGGTTCGTACGGAATTAACTGGTTTTCAAGAGCAACAGAAAGTCCAACGGAAGTATCAATCATTACCGCATTACAACCGACAAATCCGTTATTGCCGCCATCAAACATTCAGCCGCATCTCGTTCAAAAAGAGCAGCCGTTATTACTAACGTCGCAAGAAGAACAAGATCGTTTTGATCAAATTCTTGATGACAACGGACCTGACGCTGATCAAACCTTGGTAAGAATCTCATTCGATTATCATTCATATCAAGAATTAATTGACTATTCAGTGCCAGAAGATGCAGCAATTACGGATGCAGAATTGGTGACAGATACAACGTCTATTTTTGATGACAATGATGAAATATATGCAGATGATATTGATATCTTTTTCAGAAATGAAATACCAAACAATATCTCAGGACAAGTTGTCAATATTGAAGAAGATCCTGGAAACAATTTAGTGTCAATCGTTACGGTTGATGAATACTATCTGTCAAGTGTCGATCAAACACTCACACCAACAATTTCAAACGGATTAGAGTCAAATTATGAAGGTGGTGTATTTATTATTGGAGAGCAACAACACATCATTCATCAAGTTATTCAAACATCCGGATTTCCACAATTTAAAGTGTATAAAAAAGAAATCAGTGATGCGTTGGTAGACGATATTCCTTCGCCAGATGCAGATGCATTGCAAGCGATTGAAATTACGAATGATGGTATTTTTATGGCGATTGAAAACATGCAAACACCAGCGAGTTGGGGAACACCAAATCCGCAACCATTACACGTAAAAGCAAATACTTTTGATCAAATTCACCGAGAAGTGATTATGGTTGAAGGTGACAATGGCGAGCTAGAACGTCACTTAGAAAAAACGCGTGGTATTTGGTCAGATGCAGCAAGCAATCATACTACAATTACCAAAGTAGATGAAGTTGTCGATTTGGATGTTGACAATAATCCAATTATGGGGCACAAAGGAATGTACAACATTACATTCCACGGAATTGTATTAGATCAGCATATAGATTACAGTGAAAACAGTGATTCTGTAGAATGGTACCGCGGAATTGTGCGTGTACATACGAATGGTAGTCCAGATGGAAAACGTAAAGTATTAAAAGTAGCAAAAATTCTAAACATTAAAAATGTGGGAGATGCTACAGAAAGTGATGTGCAAGTATTAGCTTTCGATCCAATATTTTCTACTGATACAGGTTATGATCCAATTCAGATTGGAACCAATATTTCGGTGAATTTTTATCCTGGATACAAAGTGTATTTATACGAAAATCAAACGTATGGTTTAACGGAAGCAAATCTGTTACCAGGCGATGATGAAGAAGTACACAACTCAATCATAGGATTGCGAAGTCATCAAATAGCAGATCCATTCTATTCAAACATCAGCATTCCGAAAATTATGTTTGCGCAAAAAGATGTGCCAGCATTGCAACCAGAACAGCCAGAAGGAGCAAAATATGCAACACGCCCAGATTTCTTTGGACGTTCAACATATACGATCACAACGGAATACCAGCACAAACCGCATGGTGTATTGTTCTACAGAGCCAATGACGAAGCCATCTTAAATGCACTCTATGAAAAAGCAACAGTTCGCGAAATCAGAGAACAGCTCAAAGTTCTGGGAGGAAACAATGAGCAATATTTCGCAAATCGTTGGGAAAACTTCTTAGACTTTGCAGCATTAAGTTCGGATGGCGATTACAAAACGTATCCGCCAGTTGATGTAGATCCTGATAATCATTACAAATTTCCAAATCCTGACAAGGTAGCGTTATTTGAATGGGCTAATGATATCATTGATCGAATCAATAGTAATACGGCATTTCCGCCACCACAACCAGTAACGCCATTTGTGGCAGATCCGGAAGCGGTAAATACAGATGTAGGAAACATTGCTGTGGGCGATCCACGATTGTTAGGTTTTATAAAAGGAGTTATTTTTAATGCATTTGTACCATTGACCAAAGTGCCAGTAGTATATGCATACATAAATGGACCAGATCATAAACCTATAAACAAAAAGCAGGTATTACGTGACGAAAATGGTAGTGTATTAATGCCTACCGATCCAGCATTTGAAATGGCGCCAATGATGAAAACCACAAGTACAAGTCCGCACACAACACAGTTTACAGACTTTAACTTAGACGGTACATCAAACAACATTTATTTCTATGCGGCACGCGAACTAAGCTCAAAAATGAAATTGGGAGAATTCAGTACGGCTTTAGGACCCATTAAATTGGTTACTTCAAATGCGCCAGAAGCGCCAGAAGTAAAACGCATTATGCCAGTATTAGAAAATGTAGTATTGGGAACGTCATCAAAAATTCAATTGGAAATTAATTCGTATCCAGAAATTCAAGACATCAAACGAATCAATATTTACCGCGCATTCAACAAATTAGATGCGCAATCTATTCGAACAATGACGGCACTTGAACCAATTGATGTAGCTGCTGCAGGATTGCAAGGCAACGAACTATGGAAAGTATATGATGACTTTAGCGATTTAGATGAAGTTCCGTATGGAGATGGATTATTCTATCGATTGACAGTATCAAGAGAAATAGAATACTCGGAAGCTGATTACGGAAGTGGAACGCCACCACCACAAATTGTTACAGAGTATGCGCCATCACAAGCGTCAAAAATTGTAGCAACAATGATGGTTGAAGTTGCCAATCCGCCAGCGCCAAAATTACAATACATCGCTGAGCCAATTGCAGCAAATGGAGATATTAATGAAATAGCATTGCAGTGGGAAAAAACATGTTTCAAAGGAACCTATCACTTGTACAAAATGAATGCACAAGGAAACTGGGTGAAAATACATGAAGTAACCACCAATGAGTCAGAAATTTTCGTCTTACTAGCAGATACGAAACTGCAAGATCACAGTCTCGCGACACAAGACGCTAATGGAAACACGAAATATCACCATTTCAAAGTTGTGGCACAAAACACATCTGGAATGCAGAGTACGGAGGAGAACATATTAACAATGCCTAGCGAAGACAATTGGATTGACATCGGCGGTATTGGTGATATGATCATCGGAACCACATTTACTATTAGATAATAAACCCGTGAACTCGTTTAAGCTATAAAATTTTAAGCGAAACGTAAAACTCAGAACAGCAATTATGTAGCAATAAAAGTTTGAACGAGTTCACAATTATAATACACATAAAAAAAATTAGATCATGGCAGAAAAAAATAGAACAGCGCTAAAATCATATTTTGAAACAGGAGATCGCCCAACACAAGACGAATTCGGAGATCTTGTTGACAGTGCAGTCAATAAACAGCAAGATAAAGCAAATTTAACGGAAGCATTAACAACAAACGATACAAAATACATTACGCCAAAAACGGCAAATCATATTGTAGATACCGCAGTGCCAAACGCAACTATTTCTACTAAAGGGAAAGTAGAATTGGCAACACTTACAGAAGTAACAGCAGGAACGGATAATACCAGGGCAGTAACGCCAGAAGGAGCGAAACGAGCAGCGGAAGTACATGCACCTGTAACTAGTGTAAATGGTGACACAGGCGCAATTACAATTAATGTGAACGATGGAACAAGTGTAGGTAGTGTACGAAATGGAATTATTAAGTTCTTTACAGGATCAAATTCAAACTTGCCTATATTTCATTTAAAATTACCATATCGAGTAGATACTGACAATAAAATGTTCCATTTAAGAGCAACAGGATATTCGTATGGTTCTTCGGATATTATCGATGTGACTTGGGTAGGATATTGCTATACTAATGGATCAGGATTGAACAGATTACGAAATACGAAAACAGGTATTTTAAATTCTACGGCAATTACAGCAGGGCAATACATTGGTTCAGACGATCATATTTATTTATGGTTTAAAACACCGTCAACTTATTTTACAACTTTTAGAGTAGATAGTATGCGTGTTGGTAACGGAAGTTTACTTGAAGAAGGCGATGTTGAAATGATAATGAGCTTGGATGCTACATTGTAGAACGATGTAATATTTATTAGAAAAGTAAAAAGCAGTTGTCGGTAAGACAACTGCTTTTTTATATACTAGCTAATTTGGTATAAACTATTTCTTCTTCTTCGTGGTTACAAGAATAACTCCATTTTCACCTTTTTCACCATACAAAGCTGTAGCATTTTCTCCTTTTAAAACACTTACAGATTCAATATCATCAGAATCTAACTTTGTGAAATCACCATTTGAAACTTCTTTTCCATCCACAATATATAAAGGTTTATTTTTACTATTTGTTGAATTAAATACAATCTTAGCGTTTTTATCCTTAACAACTTTAAACGTTCCTGTTTGCTCTTTTTTATCATCATCAGATGTAAACGTGTATACAGTTGTATTTGCTTTTTGAAGCTTATCTGACGATACTTCTTTTCCGTTTATAAAAATACGTTTTTCTCCGTTTATGTTTTTAACATCAACTGTTTTATCATCAGTTGTGAATGTGTAGGTGTGTATGCTTTTATTTTTATGATATTTTTTAACTTCATCATCAGATAATTTTTTTCCATTCACAATGATTATCTCTTTTCCATTTTCGTTTCTAATATCAATAGTTTTTACATCACTATCATCTTCATTATATTCGCTATCTACTTTAAAAGTATACTTTCTTGTAACAGTTTTTTCAAAAGCTTTCGACTTAATAAACAATTCGTCTCCGCGTTTTCCTAACTGAATATCCGAAATTGCTTTATCATCAATAGTTGCAAACTTCCCGTTGGCTGCCTCCGTATTTTTACTCGTTAAAACCAAAGCAATACTGCTAATTTCTCCTTTCAAATTAAAATTTACATCGCTGTATTCAAATTTGATCTTTTGTGATTTGAATAACTTTTTATAAGCTTTCAACTCATCTACGGTCGTATTTTTGGTAATTACAACAACCAAATCTCCAATAGTATTATTTGGTCCAGTAATAGTTTCTATAACAGGAGTTGGAGTAGTGGTCGTAATTTCTTTTGCAATGATTTCTGTGTTAAACAGAAAAACAAAAGCAATAAGTAAAGGCACAATAAGCGCTTGTTTCCATCGGTTTACATGTGTGGATTGTGTTTTTTGTAACATAACTATTCGTTTTTTGATTAATGAATTATAAAAATTGTTGGTAAGTGCCGGACAATAACTATTGCCAGAAACTTTTAATAAGGTCAATTGATATTCTTTTTTAGAAGGCGTTTCTTGTATCGCAGCTTTATCTGCCAAAAACTCTAAATTTTGTAACATAAATTTCTTGTGTAACCATGCAAACGGATTGAACCATAAGAAGATACAATACAGTTTTGACACAAAAACATCGACAGAATGTAACTGACGACTGTGCGCTTGTTCATGCTTTAAAATGGCTTCCAATTCTGAAGTAGAATACAATTTAGGATTGTAAACGATGTAATTAAAAAATGAAAAAGGCGAAAAAGAAGCATTCGTTTCAATATAAATAAACTCTGCGTCTCTTTTGGCAACGTTCGATTTCCAAAGCAATCGGAACAACGAAAAAAGTTCAATCAAAAACTTACAAAAGAAGAAAATGACGCCCGCTATGTATGTATATAATAAAATAGATGTCCAGGAAATACTAGCTTCAATAGGAATCCCATTTGTTGTATATGTAAAAGTTCCTGTTGTTTCAGAACTCATCACAGGAATTTCAATATACTTAGTAATCACCAAAAAAGGTAAAACCAATGAAATAAGCATTCCGATCAATAAGAAAAAACGATTCTCTTTAAAAAACGTTTCGCTGCGCAATACTAAAAAATACAAACCTAAAAATAGCAGTAAAATTCCAGTACTTTTGGTAAAATAAATAGCCAAGTCTTCCATTACTTTTCTTTTTCTATCAGATTAATAAGTTCTTTCAAATCGTCCACACTAATCTTTTCCTCTTTCGCAAAAAAGGAAATTACGTTCTTGTAAGAGTCATTAAAATAATGCTGAATAGCAGAAGCCATATATTTTTTTCGATACGCTTCTTTTGTCACCACAGGAAAATACTGATGCGTATTTCCGTATGCTTGATGCCCAACATATCCTTTCTCTTCCAAATTGCGCACAATAGTAGATAAGGTATTGTAATGTGGTTTCTTCGTTTCAATCTCTGCCATCACATCTTTAACAAAAGCCTTTTCGAGCTTCCAGATGATTTGCATGATTTCTTCTTCTTTATTTGTGAGTTTTTGCATAATTGAATACAAATTAATGTGATACATGATTAATTTCAATACAAATATAAACTAAAAATTCAGTTATTCAACTATAAAAATAGTTAACCAACGAAAATTATAGTTATTTTAACATAAAACCCAATAAAAATCTTCATAAAAAATGGATGATACACAATTCATGTTTTAGTTGTAAAAGGAAATAGTATCTTCGCAAAAAAATACTTTTAATGGAAAACGTATTGTATGTACTTGGAGGATTGGTACTATTGGTTTTAGGAGGAGAATTTCTCGTAAGAGCTTCCGTAGGATT
>NZ_JBGCDL010000325.1:0-3276 GCF_045105435.1 Kordia sp.
TTTTGGATCGCTTCGCTTTTGGATCGCTTCGCTTTTGGATCGCTTCGCTTTTGGATCGCTTCGCTTTTGGATCGCTTCGCTTTTGGATCGCTTCGCTTTTGGATCGCTTCGCGTGTCTTTTAAATACTTTTATATTTAAAATTCAATACTTATAATTTAGCATTCCTTTGATACGTCATTACGAGAAAGAATGACGAAGTAATCTGTTACTTAAGAAACAGATTGCCACAAGTTTTTTCAAAACTTTCGCAAAGACGTTTCATAGATAAAACGTCACTTCGAGTGAATTTGCTTCGCAAATTTGTATCGAGAAGTACTTTGAAATTCAATAGTTAGTGATGTAACGATCAACAAATCAACAAAGAATAAAAAACAGCAAACTGAAAAATGTGAAAAAAGAAGTAATTATAATAGGCAATGGCATTGCAGGCGTCACGCTTGCAGTGCTTTTGCAACGTAAAGGAATTTCGTTTGTGCTTTTACACAGAGAAGAAGAAAAAGTACCTTTTGCGTTGGGTGAAACGTTGCCACCATCGGCAATGCCATTATTGGAAGAACTGAAACTACTTTCGCTGTTTGAAGAAAATGCATACCGAAAAACCTACGGATATCATTCCATGTGGGGAAGTCCGCAAGTGACGGATATTAATTTTTACCATCAAAATCCGTATAAAAATGGTTTGAAGATCAATAAGCATCAAACCTTAGAAAAAATGCGCGATTTAATTCGAGACAATATGGTTTCGTATTGCAAAGGTTTTGAAATCATTCATGAAGCACATGGAAATACAGTTGTTTTGGCAAAAAATGAAGGTTTTAAAATCGTTCAGGGAAAAATTTTAATTGATGCCACAGGAAGAAATCGTGCTGTTTTACAGAAATTGAAAATTGAAAGTGAAATTCATGACGAATTGGTTGCATTGAGTTGTCATATTCCAAAAATTGAACATTCAAAACTCACGCACGAAGTCTATGTAGAAAGTTTTAAAGAAGGTTGGGGAATTGTTTCTGCGTTGAACGAAACGGAAAATATTTGTACCATTTACACTCACAAAGGACATGAAATTTTACCAAAATTCAAGGATGTTTCACAATGGAAATCTGTCTTGTCGGAAACTGTCTATTTAAAAGATTTCTTGATTGAAGATACAAATGTAAAATTCAAAGGTGGCAATGCAAATTCTTCCGTAGCAAAAGAAATAGCAGGAAGCAATTGGCTCGCACTTGGAGATGCAGCAATGTCTTTTGATCCATTGTCTTCTCACGGAATTACCAATGCAATTTATACAGCGTCAAAAGCATCGGAGGTGATCGGAAAAAAACTCAATATTGCAGATACAGAAGCATTTCCCGAATATGGAGAAATCATGAAAGTTATTTTTCAACAGTATTTGCAGTCAAAAAATAATTTGTACCAACAAGAAACACGTTGGAAAGATGCAGCTTTTTGGAAGCGGTTTTTTCAGTGAGAATTAATGTTGTGAATTCAGTTGCTCAGTAAGATTTTTTAAAATAAGATCGTTCAAAAAATCTTTTTCTAAAGCTAACACATTGTACTTTTTTTGTTTTAAATAGACAATGATTCCTCTCGTTGGTAAATCGTCAAAATAATAGGAAATATGTGAAACTTTAGTGCCTTTATAACTTTGAATACCTTCTGTACTTAAGAGTATAGAAACTTTGTTTTTTGTCAATTTATTTATCCACAATTTCTCTATTTCCTCTGTATATGACCTAGTTTGCCTCAAATATTCTTTTCCTTTTTGTGTCACTTTACCATTATAAAACAAAGGATTTTTGTCACTTTTTATGAATTCCTCTTCAATCTCAGTTAGGTAAGCAACATAGTCTTTTGTCAGTTTGTGGTAAGTATTCACTTTAATTGTGCTTACACTATTAAGTA
The DNA here is from genome assembly GCF_045105435.1 of Kordia sp. GTDB lineage: Bacteria > Bacteroidota > Bacteroidia > Flavobacteriales > Flavobacteriaceae > Kordia. The sequence continues at coordinate 1,904 of NZ_JBGCDL010000325.1, forward strand.
TAGGATTTAAAATTGAAACCTTTTCATTCTCTGAAACTTCGACACGTGATTGTGAAGCTTCCGAAATCTTTAAATCAATTTCCACTGTTAGCTGTTTTGTATTGCGTTCTAATTCTGTTCCTAAAATCCCGAAAGAACCATTTACATCTTTAGATAGTTCGGTGTTGCATGCGCTTAACGTACACAAGATGAATGTTATTAAAATTGGGAGTTTTTTTGTTTTTGGCATTTGTTATTATTGTTGATTCAGAGGTAGTTTTGTAATTTGCAATGTATTGATTGTTAATGATTTTATGTTACAAGTGTATATCTGACTAGAAATTTAACAAAAATCTGTAAAGTTGGCTATTAAAAACAACTATTAACAGCGCTATTGTAGCGTATGACTTTTTAGTAAATTATTCTATTTTCCAAATCCATTCGTTCATGTAAAATTCTAACAATTTCAATCCTTTCATTTGATATTTGTTGATAAAAAATTATATGTTTTCCAGATGTAAGTCCGAGTAGATTTTTATTTATTCCATGATATTCTTTTCCAATAGCTGGATTTTCTCCAATTCCATTACAAGTCATTTTAATTGTAGCATAATACTTGTCGGCTTGCTTTTCAGACCATTTTTCGTAAGTATACGTCCAAATATCATTCAAATCATTAATGGCTTCTTGTCTAAATATAACTTTAACCATTCTTTCTTTTCTGAGCCTTTAGTCTTTTCAAATTTTCATCAAAGTCAAAATCTTCAACTAATGGACTATTCAATCCTTCTTGAATCGCATTTCTTAATGCAATTGTTTTACTTTCCTCATTTTCCAAAAGTCGCAGTCCAGCTCTAATTACTTCACTTACGTTTTTATATCGACCAGCTGAAACTTGAGCGCTTACAAATTGGTCAAAATAATTACCAAGTGAAATGGATGTATTTTTCATTTTTAAAATTCTTTAGCTATTTCAAATTTACCAATTTTTGGTAAAAATGACAAATTGTGGAGTTTTGTTTGGATTTGAGTTGATGGTTTTGTGTGTGATTTCGTTGCTAGTCCAAAGTACGGTAGAACTCGTTTTTGGCACACTAAAGGAATATATGGGACTTAGAAAAATCAATACATTAGGAATTAAACAAGCAAACAAAGTGATGCACTTAGCTGCGATTGCTTATAACCTAAAGAAATACCTAAAATTCATCACAAAAACGGCAAAAAGTGAAGCAAAATCACTTGCTTTAGTCATTTGCAAAATAAAGCTACTATTTAGTCACTATATCTTGATCGTAAGCGGTGCTAATTTTAGGATTCAATAATAAAACTCAAAATAAAGACCTCCTTAAAAGGGTTAAGAACGAGTCACTTTTTATAAAATTATGGGCTTGTGC
>NZ_JBGCDL010000326.1:0-3266 GCF_045105435.1 Kordia sp.
ATAACGCGTGTTTGGATTGAAATAAAAAGTCAGCAGCAGCTCAAAAAAATAAATATACTACTTACGTTAGAAGACTTCAAAGCACAGTTAATAACCTATTACAAAAAACGAAAAAGGCTCGCGTTCACAACCATTCCAATATTGCTAATAATTTACAATATCGGAGTCGCAATCATGATGTATTACTTTTACAAATACCTTTCAACCGGATTTTTCTATTACATTGTGATCTCGTACCTTGTTTCTTTTGTGATACTATTTTATTTCATCCGAAAAGAAGTCTTAAAAGAACTAGCAATTCTAAAAACGTTGCAGGAAGGTTAAAGAGTTGTCGGTTTTCAGTTATCAGTTCATCCAAAGAACCTGCACAACAAATTGACGAATTAACAAATCCACAAAAATCAAACAACAAAACAATTCGTGAATTCATGGTGAAAAAAGTTGTCAGTTTTCAGTTATCAGTTCATTCAAAAGAACCTGTACAACAAATTGATACATTAATAAAAATCAGATAACAAAAAAATTCGTGAATTCGTGGTGAAAAAAAGTTTTCGGTTATCAGTTTTCAGTTGGTACAAAGAAAATGCACAACAAATTGACAAAAATCAAACAACAAAAAATTCGTGAATTCGTGGTTGAGAAGTTTTCGGTTGTCAGTTTTCAGTTAGTACTAAGAAAATCCACAACAAATTGACAAATTAACAAAAAACGAATAATCAAAAAGTTCCCAGTTTTCAGTTCATTCCAACAAAATGTACTAGGAACCGACTAAAAGATAATGAAGGAATCATCAGTTATAAAGAAGCGGGAAAATTAAAATATTACAAACTCGAAAACATCATCGAAAAATTTCCAATATACTATCCAAGCGCACCACAAAACAAACAGTAAAAAGCTTGGCTAATCCGTGAAGTTTTTCACTCTTCCTAAGCGAATAAAAATCATTTTGGCAAAGCCCGTAGAAATCAATACTTTTGGTGCGTAAACAAAACATTCCTTGAGCGCACTAAAAAAGTTCTTCAAAGACACCATAATCTATGGAATTGCAGCAATATTGCCACGAGCTATCAATATAGGCTTGGTAGGATTGCATACCGATGTTTTTAAATCGAACAAATTTGCCGAAAACACTGAATACTACGTATACGCCGCGTACCTAAACGCGTTGTTGACCTACGGAATGGAAACAGCATTTTTCCGATTCTTCAGTAAAGAAAAAGAAAAAGGAAAAATCATTTCTACGTCATTTATCACACTACTATTCACGACACTCATATTTCTAGCGTTAGGATTGACTTTTGCTCCAGAAATCACAAAAACCTTTGGTTTTAAAAAAGTAATGTATGTCAAAATCTTAGTGTGGACGGTATTTTTAGACACCATTGTCGTCATTCCGTTTGCCTATTTGCGCGTTACAAACAGACCCATTCGCTTTGCGGGAATCAAAATTGCAAACATTCTATTCTTAGCCGTACTAAATTTTCTCTTTCTTTGGGCAATTCCTAACGGAATCATCTCAGAAGGAATCTTGCCAGAACCTCTAAACTTCTATGAAAAAGGAGAACCGCAAGTCATCTACATATTCTTGGCAAATGTATTTGCAAGTGTATTCACGCTCGCGTTATTATTTCCAAACATTCTAAAAATAAAATGGACGTTTGATCAAAAAGTTTTACAAAAACTACTCATTTACGGATTGCCCATCATGGTGGGAAGTTTGGCCTATGTAACCAACGAAAACATTGACAAACTATTCTTAGGAGACATGATTGGCGCTACCGAAATGGGAAAATACTCAGCCTGTTACAAACTAGGCGTTTTCATGACATTATACATTACAGCATTTCGTTTAGGTGCCGAACCGTTCTTCTTCAATCATGCAAAAGAAAAAAATGCCAAAAACAACTATGCCACAATATTCAAATGGTTTTCCATACTAGGCGCCATATTTATGCTTGTTGTGGTTGCGTATATCGATCTATTTGCAAGCATTCTCATTAGACAAGATGAGTACTTAGATGCCTTAGCAATTGTGCCTGTTATCCTTTTGGCGAATCTATTTTTAGGAATTTACAACAACCTATCAATATGGTATAAACTTACTGATAAAACCAAATACGGAATGTATATCTCTATATTTGGTGCGATTGTTACCATAGTATTCAATTTGATAATGATAGAAAAAATAGGCTTCATGGCATCCGCTTGGGCAACTTTAGTGGCTTATGGAAGTATGATGGTCATTTCGTATATTCTCGGACAAAAACATTACAAAGTACCATACAACATAAAACAAGTTGGTGGATACGTAATACTAGCGGCTGTACTATCGGCAGTATCGTTCTATGACGGTTTTCGAGGAAATTATATCATTGCAACTGCATTAGTTTTACTATTTTTGGGAATAATCTATATATCAGAACGAAAAGAATTAAAACGCTTACTAAAAAAGTAGTGAGGTATTAGTAGTGAGTAGTTAGATATGTTGAACGTCACTTCGAGTGATTTTCTGCAAGAAAATTGTATCGAGAAGTACTATGAAATTATAAATGCTAAATGTAAAATTTTAAATTGAAAAAAATATACTTTTAAGAGCCAAGAGCCAAGAGCCAAGAGCCAAGAGCCAAGAAGAATTCGTGACAAAAAAACACAACAGTAAGCAAAACAAATTGACGAATCAACAAGCAGAAGTGAAAAAGTTTATAAGTTTACGTTCCGATTTAAAAATTAGCGTAAATATTTAGCCAAAAGCAATAAAAAATTCGTGAATTCGTGGTGGAAAAGAGTTATCAGTTTTCGGTTTTCAGTTCATTCAAACAAAATGTACTACGAACCGACTAACACCTAAAAGCTGAGCAAACCTAAGAGTAAGCAAAACAAATTGACGAATAACAAAAACCAAATCAACAAACAAGAGTAAGCAAAAACCAAATGAACATAAAAATCATCAACAAATCTCAGCACGCATTGCCACATTATGAAACCTTGGCTTCCGCCGGAATGGACTTGCGAGCAAACCTAACGGAATCAATCAAATTGGAGCCAATGGACAGAACCATCGTAAAAACGGGATTATTCATAGAATTGCCAATAGGATTTGAAGCACAAGTACGTCCAAGAAGCGGATTGGCAGCAAAAAAAGGAATTACCGTACTAAATGCACCAGGAACCGTTGATGCAGACTACAGAGGAGAAATTGGCGTGATTCTTGTCAATCTATCCAAAGAAGCGTTTACAATTGAAAATGGAGAACGAATTGCGCAACT
>NZ_JBGCDL010000327.1:0-34446 GCF_045105435.1 Kordia sp.
TAATCTTCTAAATTCACAACTTCAAACGTTTTATGCGTCATTTCAATGTCATCCGATTTTTCAAAAATTGCATTAAACGTGTCTCTATCTTCTTGAATTCCTTCAATAGAAATCGGCATTTTTCGTTCGTTATTTAAGTAGTTTTGAAGATTTGTATTGATTTCTTTAATTGTGATGGAAGCTTTATTTTTTTCAATTCTCGCCATACTTTTAGTACGTAAATCTTCATAATTTGCTGCTTCCGGGATTTTGAAATAGACATCTTTTTGAATGGTGTCGCTAATAATAAAATTTGAATTGGCATTTTCGCCATCTTCAATTCCCATTAGTAAATTTGGAAACTCAATATCTGGCTGAATACCAATTGCTTGATGCGAATTTCCTTTGAAACCATACATTTTTTCAATCGTAATTCTTAAAAAGCCTTCTTCACTTTTTAATGGAACAATTTGCTGAATCGTTCCTTTTCCATACGTGCGCGTTCCCACAATAATTGCTCTGTTATGATCGCGCAAAGCGGCTGCAATAAATTCAGAAGCTGAAGCACTTTCCTTGTTGATTAAGATCACCAAAGGTTTCGTGAATAAAGTACCACGATTAAAATCTTTTACAATGGTTTTATTATCTGCTTGATCGCGATAAATTCCCAACGGACCTTTGTCAATAAACATGCCTGCCAAATCGATTGCTTGCTTCATTGATCCGCCACCATTTCCGCGCAAATCCAAAATTAAACCATCAATATCAACCGCATTGAGTTTAAATAATTCTTTCGCAATATCATTGGCGCTTCCAAAACCGTAATCTAAATTGGTATAGAAACTTGGCAACGAAATGTAGCCAATATTTTGTTCGCCTTTCAGAATAAAACTATTCACGGCATTTTCTTCAATTTTTAAATTTTCTTTTCGTAGTACAACCGTTTTGTTAATGTTTTTATCATCCAAGACATTGAGTGTGATGGTTTTATTGTTTTCATCATTCACAAAATCATACAAATTTATAAGTGAAAGACAGGTTGTACTTATTTTTTCGTCATTCGCTTCAAGCGATAACACTAAATCACCTGCGCTAATTTCTTTTTCTTTCCATGCTTTACTTCCAGTTTGCAAGCCTGAAACGACAATTTTTCCATCATTATTTTTTGAAAACCAAACACCGATAGAGTTTGTTTCGGTTCCAATAGAATTCATAAAAGTAGCATTGTCTGTTGGATCAAAAAAGCTACTATGCGGATCAAAATACGTACAAATTACATCTAAAAAAGTAGTTTCTACATGTGATTGCAAACCATTTACCGCTTGTAATTTATCGACAATAAAGCATTTGTTTTCAGCAATAACTTTTTGTTTCAATTGTGCTTTTATCTTTGGAAAGTTCGCAGGATTTGTCAATGACAGATAATCGCGAATAATATCGACTCTTATTTTCTTTTCCCAACGTTTGTGAAGTGTTTTAGCAGTGTTAGAAAACTCAGATTTTTCTTTAAAACTTCCATAACTTACGGTGTCTTTCCCTGAATAATCTAGTTTTGATTTCTCAATTTTTTCAATCGTTTGCTGCGTTTGCTTGAGTTGTTTTTCGTAAAAAATGGTAAACTCGCTGATAAAATCGCATTCCTCATTTAGCAAATAATCGTCCAATTTATTTTTTAAAGAATCCAAACTTTTAATCGAAGCTTTTGAAAACAACATGCGTCTGTCGTCTAAACGCTCTAGCAATTTATTAAAAACATAATTTGAAAATTTGTCGTCAATTGCTTTGGGTTTGTAATGATTCTTTTCTAGCATTTCCAAAATCAGACTCGATTTATTACAGAAAGAAAGTTCAGTTTGAGCAAACGTTGACGAAACAACGAGAAGCAATATAAAACGTGAAAAAGTGTGCATGTATGCGAATAAAGTTTGTAGTACCTAAAGTTACGAATTTAACAAATCTTTCGCTTATTACGTAGGAAAGTAAGCTGAAAATGTCTGAGAACTAGTACGAATTATAGTGTATGAATGAATATTAGCTACTTTTTACTAAAAATGAAGTTGAAGTTGCTCATTTTTAGAAATAGAATTCCACTGTTTGCAAAGCTGAATGTACTCAGACTGTAATTCACTAATTTGTGTCTGATTCATCGCTGGAATTTTAATATTTTGCATGGAAGATGCTTCCCAAGTAACCAATGCTATATATTCTTTAATACTTATAGTTTCTGAACCTAAAGATTGTAAATTTCGCGTCATGATTTCAGCGAGCCAACTTTCTGAATCTAAATTTTTAATGATGTCTTTATTGGATAAATCGTTAATAGTCATTCCATTTGCAATGTTTCCATAAAAGCCTTTGGTAAGATTGAACTTTTTTTCCGCAACAAAATGCGCAATATCATGATTGGGAATTTCAGGACCTAAATCAGCGCTTGTAAATGTCCCATCAGTTCTTTTACAAAGAAGCGTATTTCGATGTTCACCTTTGGTAATGATAATTTCCATGCAATGTAAAAGTACAAATAACTGAACTATTGATTATTCTATATAAACTACTCTTTTATCTTTCCAGAAATATAGTCCAAAGTTTCCTGATTGGTAGTTGCTAAATGCTTTGGTAGTTTGTTATCTTTTGGCAAAACGGCTAAAAAGCGATCAAAATTGGATGTGTATACATTTTTGAACACAGGCTTTTTAACGTTCATACTTTTTAAGATTTCAGCAAAAAACTCCTCATGATGTATTAAATCTTCCGCGCCTAAATGAAAAATCCCGTTTTTATTTCGATTGATCATGTAGTGAATTTGCTGTGTTAGTTTTTTATCAGAAATTGTATTCATGACCAAGTTTGGAAAGACTTCAATAGGAACTTTTTCCTGCAAACATTGCTTTATTTCAAGAATTCGAGGCGAATTGTTCCCAAAAATCATTGGCAAACGAATAATTGCATATTTCTTCTGCGGCAAACGCATGAGCATATTTTCAATACGAATTTTGAGTTTCCCGTAAATACTTTCCGAAAGCGTTTTGTCGTATTCATACGAAGGATAACTACTATACGCATCAAACACATTTGCAGATGATAAGAAAAACAACTTACAAGGTCTAGTTTTTACATAATCTGTCAAAAAAATATGAGCTTCAATTTGTGCTGCAAAATCGCCACGCAAAGCAGAAATTATAATGGTAGGTTGCACTTGCATCACAATTTCGTCAATACCATCATAATCCAAATCGTATCGAATAAAATGTTTATTCTTTGCAAACGACTTGTTGCTGTAAAAAGTTCCGTATACATCAAAATAGGAGCAAAGCTCTTTATAAATCGCCTGACCTACGTATCCGCTTGCTCCTAATATTAAAATTCTATTCAAAGGTTTTCTTTATTTCTTATAAAAAGGAAGTTTCACCACTTTTGCAGGAACTCTGTTTTTACGAATTTGAATGTAAATATTGCTTCCAACACTTTTAAAAACGTTTGGTACATATCCCATTCCGATTCCGACTTTCATTGACGGCGACATCGTTCCGGAAGTTACATTTCCTATGATATTTCCGTTTCCATCAACAATATCATATCCTTGTCTTGGAATTCCACGATCTTGCATTTCAAAAGCAACCAATCTGCGTTCTGTTCCCAATCGTTTTTGATCTTCAATTGCTTCACGGTTCACAAAATCTTTCGTGAATTTTGTAATCCATCCTAAGCCAGCTTCAATTGGAGACGTTGTATCATCAATATCATTTCCATACAAGCAATAGCCCATTTCTAAGCGTAATGTATCTCTTGCAGCTAAACCAATTGGTTTAATTCCGAAATCAGCTCCAGCTTCAAATACTTTGTCCCAAACTTTGGCAACATCTTCATTTTTGCAGTAAATTTCAAATCCGCCCGAACCTGTATAACCTGTTGCAGAAACGATTACATTTTCAACACCTGCAAATTTTGCGATTTGGAATGTGTAGTATTTAATATTCGTTAAATCAACTTCCGTTAACGACTGCATTGCTTCCACAGCTTTTGGTCCTTGAATTGCCAGTAAAGAATAATTATCAGACACATCTTTCATTTCTGCGCCAACATCATTGTGGCTAGAAATCCAGTTCCAATCTTTTTCAATATTTGATGCGTTTACAACCAAAATATACTTCTCTCCATTCACTCTGTAAATAATTAAATCATCTACAATTCCGCCGTCATTATTAGGCATACAGCTATATTGAGCTTTTCCGTCTACTAATTTGGAAGCATCATTTGTTCCAATTTTCTGAATCAACGCCAATGCATTTGGTCCAGAAATTACAAATTCTCCCATATGACTTACGTCAAAAACACCAACGCCATTACGAACTGTTTCGTGTTCAATATTAACGCCTTCGTATTGTACAGGCATGTTGTAACCTGCAAAAGGAACCATTTTAGCACCTAATGCTTCGTGAATTTTTGATAGAGCTGTATCCTTCATCTGTAGTTTTTCTTAATTTGATTGCGAATTTATGAAAAATCAACCTAAAAAAATGAGGAATTGATACTTGATTCTTTATTTAACATGACTTTTTAGAATTTTCTCAAATTTGAGTCATTTTGAAGTTAGTTCAATTAAACAATTATATGCGTCAGTTCGATTGCCAAATCTGTGATTTGGTGTATCGAGAACTGCAATAAATTGTAAAAGTTTCTAAGAACGAAGCAATTTAATATTTTAATCTTAACGCTGCAAAAACTCCTTCAAACCTTCATAATCCGTAATAAAGTGCGCTTCTTTCTCTTTATGCATGATTTCTTGTATCTGTGTTGGAATATCCAATTTTAGACGCAAGGTCGATTCAACTGTCGGTAAAAATTTGACAGGATGTGCTGTTTCTAGAAAAATACCATAAGCATCTTGCAAATCGTGATTTTTCAATCCTAAATAACCAACAGCGCCATGCGGATCGGCAATATACTTGTGTTGATCATAGATAGATTTCATAGCAGTTTTCGTTTCTGCATCTGTGAAACTATACGACGAAAAGTGCTGTTTGATCGTTTCTAAATCATTATTGTATAACTCTTGAATACGAATGAAATTACTCGGATTTCCAACATCCATCGCGTTTGAAATAGTTGCAATTGACTTCTTTGGAACGTATTCGCCATTTTCTAAATAGTTTGAAACCGTATCATTTACATTCGTGGAAGCGATAAAATGTTGAATTGGCAATCCTAGTTTTTGCGCCATGATTCCTGCACAAATATTTCCAAAGTTTCCACTAGGAACAGAGAATACTAGATTTTTATGTTGCTTGTGCAATGCTTTGTATGCAAAGAAAAAGTAGAACATTTGTGGCAACCAACGTGCAATATTAATCGAATTGGCAGAGGTTAGTGTACGTTCAATTTCTGCATCTAAAAAAGCAGTTTTCACCATTTCTTGGCAATCGTCAAAAACGCCATCAACTTCTAAAGCTGTAATGTTTTGACCTAAAGTTGTTAATTGTTTTTCTTGAATTTCGCTGACTTTCCCGCTAGGATATAAGATGACAACATCCACACCTTTTACGCCTAAAAAACCATTGGCAACTGCGCCGCCAGTATCTCCAGAAGTCGCAACTAAAACCGTAACTTTTTCTTTTGTATCACGATTAAAATAGCCTAAACAACGCGCCATAAAGCGAGCGCCAACATCTTTAAACGCCATTGTTGGTCCGTGAAATAATTCCAATGTTCCAATATTTTCTTCAATTGGAACAATAGGGAAATCGAAACGCAAGGTTTCTGCAATAATTTCTTTTAAAATATCAGTTGGAATTTCATTTCCGACAAATTGCTGAATGGCTTCAAAGGCAATTTCTTCATGCGAATACGTATCAATATTCTTGATGAAATCTTCAGATAATGGTGTAATATTTTTAGGAAAATAAATTCCTCTATCGGGCGCTAATCCGCGAATTACTGCTTCTTTAAAAGAAACGTTTGGCGCTTTATGATGTAGACTGTAGTAGTTCATTTTTATTCTTAGTATTGAGATGTTAGTATTGAGAATTGAGAAAATTTCAATATTCACATCTATTATTTTCGAGTACTTCTCGATACAATTTTCTATCAAAAATTACTCGAAGTGACGTTTTTAGTTTATGTGTTACAGTCGTCAGTTCGAGTGCTAAATCTATGATTTAGTGTATCGAGAACAGTTTAGAATTCATAATTTATGTATTATTTCAAAGTACTTCTCGATACAATTTTTCTTCATTTTATTTCGAAAAATCACTCGAAGTGACGTTTTAGTTTAATCATTTTATTCAATAACTGCAATCGTCAGTTCGAGTGCTAAATCTATGATTTAGTGTATCGAGAACAACTTAGAATTCATTTTTACAATTATAATTTCTTAGCAGATCTCGATACTAATTTGTTTCACAAATTCACTCGATTTGACGCTTTGGTTTCTAACAATTCTGAATTAAAGAATCCGACAACCATCCGTATTTATTTTTGAAACATGAATATCATAATCGATGTTTAATGTTTTATAGGTTTCAGCCATTGTTTTGGCTACTTTTTCTGCCATTTCTTTTCCTTTGCTTAATGCAAATATAGAAGGTCCAGAACCTGAAATTCCTGCGCCCAATGCACCACAATTAATTGCGTTTTGTTTGACTTCATTGAATCCAGGAATTAGAATTGCGCGTAACGGTTCTACAATTTCGTCATGCAATGATCTGCTTATTAAATCGTAATCAGAAGTGTATAAGCCGCTTATCAATCCGCCTAAATTTCCAATTTGTATGATCGATTTTTTTAGTGAAATATTTTGCTTCAACACAGAACGAGAATCAGAGGTTTTGACTTCAATTTGCGGATGAATTACCGTTGCGTATAATTCGTTTGGTGTTGGAATTTTAATCAAATCTAACGGATTGTAACTTCGCACTAAGGTAAATCCGCCCAAAAGGGCAGGAGCCACATTATCTGCGTGCGCTGTTCCGCTTGCGAGTTTTTCGCCTTCCATTGCAAATGGTACTAGTTCTTTTGCTGTAAATGGCTTTCCAAGCAATTTATTCATTGCCCAAACCGTTCCTGCTGAGCTTGCAGCGCTGCTTCCAATTCCGCTTCCTGCTTTGATGTTTTTGTAGATTTCAATTTCAAAACCATGGTCTAAATCTAGTGTTGAAAGCATGGCTAAACCAGCAACACCAGCCACATTTTTATTTGTTTCTAGTGGTAAATCTTGTCCAATCAGCTTTGAAATTGTAATTCCTTTTGCTGCTGTTTTCCGAATGATCATTTCGTCACCAACGGTATCTAAGCAAAGTCCAAGGACATCAAATCCACAGGAAACATTTGCAATGGTTGCAGGAGCGAATATTTTGAGTTCGTTCATTGTTTTTTTAGTGTTGAGATGTTAGTATTGAGAATTGAGAAAGTTTCAATATTAACATCTATTATTTCAAAGTACTTCTCGTTACAAAATTCTTTTAGAATTTCACTCGAAGTGACGTTTTTGGTTTATGTATCACAGTCGTCAGTTCGAGTGCCAAATCTGAGATTTGGAGTATTGAGAACTACTTTGATATCATACATTTATCATTTCCTAAAACTTTCCAATTCTAATTACATCTGCAAAAATTCCTGAAGCGGTTACTTCTGCACCTGCGCCAGCGCCTTTTATTTGTAATGGCTGTGCTACGTATCTATCTGTAAAGAATAATACAATATTATCACTTCCTTCCAAATTGTAAAAAGGATGATCTGCTGGAATATGCTGTAAACCAACTTTTGCTTTTCCATTTTCAAAAGTAGCTACATATTTTATGCGACAATCTTTGTCATTCGCTTCTTTGAAAATTTTCTGAAAATGTGCTTCATGTTTTGTCAAAGACGCATAAAAGTCATCATTATTGTCAGTTGCCAATGTTTCTTCTGGCAAGAACGAATTGTTTTCAATGTCTTCTAATTCCATGATATAACCACTTTCACGTGCTAAGATGAGAATTTTTCGAGCAACATCAATACCACTTAAATCTATTTTTGGATCTGGTTCTGTATAGCCTTCTTTTTGTGCTTGTTTTACAACGTCATGAAAGGTATTTTCATTACTGAAATTGTTAAATACAAAGTTTAAACTTCCCGAAAGAACGGCTTGTATTTTGTGAATGCGATCTCCAGAAGCTACTACGTTTTTTAGTGTGTCAATTATTGGCAATCCTGCACCAACATTGGTTTCAAATAAAAATGGTGCATTGTATTTTCTTGAGATACGTTTTAGATTTTGATAGTTATCATATTGGGAAGCACAGGCAATTTTGTTACAAGTGACTACCGAAATATTGTTTCGCAAGTAGTTTCCGTATACTTTAGAAACTTCATGACTTGCAGTAATGTCTATAAAGATACTGTTGCGTAAGTTATGTGATTTTACAGCTTCGTGAAATTTATCTAAACTCGCTTTTACGCCAGTAATTAAGTAGTTTTTCCAATTGTCTAAATCAATACCTTCCGCATCAAAAAGCATGGTTCGTGAGTTAGAAATACCAATGACACGAATGTTCAATTTAAGCTGTTCACGCAAGTATTGTTGTTGTTGGTGAAGTTGTGCCATAAAGCGTTCGCCCACATTTCCAACACCAGTTACAAATAGATTGAGTTGTTTTATTTTTTCTTCAAAGAATTCTTCATGCAACGCATTGAGCGCTTTTTTTGCATCATCACTGTTGATTACTGCGGAGATGTTTTTTTCGGAAGCTCCTTGCGCTATAGCGCGAATGTTTACGTTATTTTTTCCGAGCATGCTAAACATTTTACCGCTCAATCCTTGATGATCTTTCATGTTGTCACCAACCAACGCAATGATGGCAAGTTGTTGTTCTACTAGAATTGGATCTACTTTTCCAGATGCAATTTCGTATGCAAAAGTGGTATCAATGACGATTTTGGCTCTGGAAGCTTCTTTGTCGTTGATTCCGATACAAATAGAATGTTCGGAAGAAGCTTGCGTAATTAAGATGATATTGATTTGTTCTGCCAATAAGGTTTCAAATAAACGCTTGGAAAACCCTGGAATTCCAATCATTCCGCTTCCTTCTAGTGTAAGTAATGAGATGTTTTCTATGTAACTTATTCCTTTTACTGCGCGTTGTTTTCCGTTCGGGTTTTTGGTAATACGCGTACCTTCTTGTTCAGGTGAAAAGGTGTTTTTGACTAAAATTGGAATTTCCTTTTTTAGTACAGGTTGAATTGTTGGTGGATAGATTACTTTCGCACCAAAGTGAGACAATTCCATAGCTTCTTGATACGATATGTGCGGAATTGGTGTTGCTTGTTTTACAATTCGCGGATTTGCTGTGTACATTCCGCTTACATCTGTCCAAATTTGCAGTTCGCCAGCATTGACAGCCGATGCAATAATTGCTGCTGTATAATCTGATCCGCCACGACCAAGTGTGGTTGTTTCGCCATTTTCGGTAGCTGCAATAAATCCGGGTAATATGACAATTTGCTTTTCATTCTTCTTAAAAAATGATTCACAGTTTTCTTGTGTCAATTTCATCAAGACTTGCGCATTTTCATACGTTTCTGATGCAATAATGAGTTCGCGACTGTCTTTATAGATACTATCTAGTTGGCGCACTTTCATTACTTCTGAAATGATATATGACGATAGTAATTCACCAAAACTAGCAATGGTAGCCAATGTTTTTGGTGTTAATTCGCGCAGCAAAAAAGAACCTTCATACAGCGTTTCTAAATAGTTGAGTAAGCGTTTTGTATGACTTATGATAGCGCTTTGTTCTGTAACAGGAATTAAATCTTTTACAACTTGAATATGTCTGTTTTCAATTTCTTGAAGCAGTGATTTGTAGTATTCATCCTTTATGGCAGCAAGTTCCGCTGTTTTTAAAAGCATGTTTGTTGTGTTTCCAAAAGCAGAAACAACGACCGCTATTTTTTGATTTTGAGAGGCTTTTGTAATAATATCTATTACTAAGCTTATATTTTGCGCATTGGCGACAGAAGTACCGCCAAATTTGAGTACGTTCATGAGTATTGTTTTGTATGGTTATCAGTAAAATTGGTTATGTGTGTTTCTTTTTATTTTTGAGATTGTTTTTTAATTATATATCCTATAATTACAACTGCGCCGAGCATATACAATAGTCTTTTATCTGTAATTGCTTCCACTAAATTTTTATCAAAAAAAATAACATTGATCATTGCGGCTAAAAAATATCCGACTAAAATCCCTAGTGATATCTTAAAGTTTTTGTTTTTGTCCGACATTATTTTTTAGATTGAATAAATAACAAACACCGATTGGTAATATATAGTTAGACCCCACAAGGGGTAATAGTAGCAATTGTTACAGTGGTATGTGTCACCGTAATGCCTGTTGAGGAAGTAAAAATATTTGCTACTAAACGCATGTTTTGTCGTATGATGTTATTCAAAAGTATTACTTTTATAACCATAAACAAACTATATATTTATTTTTCACGGATTATTAGTGAAAGTAGTCTTTCTTTAGAAATGCGCTAAAAAAGTATAATGAATTTTAAAGAATTTCATCAAATGTGTAACACCTTACACTAACATAACAATACATGAAGATATATTCATCAACTCAAATCTATGAAGCGATCAATCGTACGATAGAAAAAAATCAAATCACGTCTAATGACTTAATGGAATTTGTAGGAACACAATTGTTTAATTGGTTTCATACACGGATGCAAGGCGCACAAGTTCCAATTCATATTTATTGTGGAATAGGAAATAATGGCGGCAGCGGATTGGTGCTAGGACGTCAATTATTGCATCATGGTTATAATGTGCATATATATATTGTAAATTTCAGCGATAAGCGAACAAAAGATTTTTTAATTAATTATGACCGCGTAAAAGAGTTTAAAGTGTGGCCGCGCTTGTTGAGTTCGTGCGAAGAACTTCCCGAAATGCAAAAAGAAGATATTATTGTAGATGCTATTTTTGGAATTGGATTGAATCGTGAAACCGCACCTTGGGTGAAAGATTTGATTAAATATATTAATGCTTCAAAAGCATATACGGTTTCGCTTGATGTTCCTTCCGGATTGTATCCCGATCACGGACCAGAAGATAAGGAAGCGGTTATTGAAAGTAATTTTACGTTGACGAGTCAGGCACCAAAATTGAGTTTCTTTTTGCCAGAAACAGGTATTTATATACAACAATGGGAAGCGATTGATGCAGGATTGGATCAGGAGTATTTACAAACTACCGATACGGAAGTACAACTTATTGATAAGTTTGAAGTGTTACCATTATATATTCCGCGCGAAAAATATGCGCATAAAGGAACGTACGGACATAGCTTGATTGTTGGTGGAAGTTACGGAAAAATTGGCGCTGTTACCTTGGCGAGTTCTGCATGTTTGCGAGTTGGTACAGGTTTGGTTACTGCGTATATTCCAACTTGTGGATATACCGTTTTACAAACTTCTTTGCCAGAAGCAATGGTCATTTGTGATGAAAATGAAAAGCAGCTTACCAATATTGAATATGATATTGAACCAAAAGCAATAGGCATTGGCGTTGGTATGGGAACAGATGCAGCTACTGTAAAAGCGTTGAAAGCCTTTTTACAAAAAAATAAAACTACTCGTTTGGTAATTGATGCTGACGCGTTAAATATATTGTCTGAAAATAAAAAGTTATTGAAATTTGTGCCAAAAGGTACTATTTTAACACCACATCCAAAAGAATTGGAACGTTTGATAGGTGAATGGACAGATGATTTTGATAAGTTAACCAAAGCGAAAGCATTTGCAAAAAAGCATGAAATTGTACTAATTATTAAAGGTGCACATACCGTTATTATTCATGATACGTACGTTTATATTAATAATACAGGAAATCCTGGAATGGCAACCGCAGGAAGTGGCGATGTGCTCACAGGAATGTTAACAGGATTGGTTTCACAAGAATACGATCCGGTAACGGCAGCTATTTTTGGCGTGTATTTGCATGGAAAAGCAGGAGATATTGCACTTTCTGGTTTGGGTTATCAAGCATTAACAGCAAGCGATATTGCATATCATATTGGTGATGCGTATTTGGATTTGTTTAAAGAACCCGAAAAACCAGCTGCGGAAGCGGAACAATAATATTGAGAATAAAAGAGGCTGTCTGGAAAGTTTCAAAAGCCGTCATTCTGGACTTGATCCAGAATCTCATAAAGCTGATTTTCAACTGTTATGCGAAACCGAATCAAGTTCGGTTTGACGAAATTATGACTTTTTAGACAGCCTCTTTTTATACTGTATTTTTTTAAAAATTAGATCTTCAATTCATTGAATAATTCAATCAGTTCTGGATTTGATGGTCTTGGCGCATCTGCGTTTACAATTTTTCCTTTTGGATCAATTAAAATAAATCGTGGAATACCTTCAATCGCATAGTCAGTTACAAACTTAGACTTCCAAGCGTCGTCT
The DNA here is from genome assembly GCF_045105435.1 of Kordia sp. Taxonomy (GTDB): domain Bacteria; phylum Bacteroidota; class Bacteroidia; order Flavobacteriales; family Flavobacteriaceae; genus Kordia. The sequence goes on from NZ_JBGCDL010000327.1 coordinate 12,429, forward strand.
GCCATTAACTGAATTCCGCCTAATTCTTTGTTTTTTACCATTTTTTTCCATGTCTTATACGCATCTTTTTGATCAATAGAAATAGAAACAAACTCGATGTTTTTGTTATGGTATTTTTTTTCTACTTTCTTTAGAGATGGAATTTCGCCAATACATGGTCCGCACCAAGTTGCCCAAACATCAATGTATACATACTTTCCTTCTAAGTCTGCCAAGCTTGTTTTTCCACCTTTATGATTTTCGTAGTCGAAAGCAGGAGAATTTTTTCCTTTTACCAATTTTTTTACTTTCGTATACTTTTCGGTTGCTTTTTTTAATACTTTCTCGTCTTTTGCGATTTCTTTGATCGTATTATAAATTTTATCCGTGTGTTTGCCAGAAGGTGAAATATCGTATTTCATTTCGCTAGCCAACGCATTTTTTATGTTTTGTGATTTGATGTTTTTGATCGTGTTGATGCTTTCCATCTTTAACGAATCTTCATAGTATGATTGCATGTAGTGTTGCGATACTATTTGTTGGTAGGATTCAAAGTTTCTAAAATCGTCTTCATTATCATAATCAACTTTTTCTAAAGGTTTTAAAAGACTTTCCGAAGCTTTGTAGTTTTCTTTTTTTGCAAAGTATGGATGGTATGATGGATATCGGGAAAGATTCGCTAAATATTCATAGTGAATACTTTCTTTTTCTAGCGCAACAAATTCAGTGCTTAAACCTTTTGCATCTGTCAATCTGCCTAAAGCTTTCATTTTTTCTTCTTCAATTTTCTTTAAGAAATCAGCTTCTTCTTTAGCATATACTTCTTGAAAGTTAAGATTTCCTCCTTCGGATAGTTTTTTGGCTAAATACGTATTTGGAGCCGTTCCTTTTCCTGAAAAAGTTATACTTTCAGTAAACTTCATTGCGTCCGTTGTAATGTGTATAGAATCGCCTGGTGTTAGGAATAATGAAGCACGATTTCTTCCGTGTCTTATGGAGTAAAAACCTTCTTGTACGTTTACTGTTTCTTGAAAAACGCCAGCATCATTTAGTGTGATTTCTTTTCTTAAACCTTCACCTGAAAGAAAAATTTTATCTTCTTTTGGGTTTTCTATTTTTCCGGAAAGTATCGTTTTTTCTATCTCTTTAGTTTCGGTAGTTGCTGCAGGATTTTTCTTTGTATCAGTTTTACAAGAGAAAATTGCAAATGCTGCAACGAATAGCAGTAATTTTTTCATTTTTTCAAAGTTTGTTTTCTCAAATGTACTAGATTCTTCTTTTAATCAATAAATTATTAACAAATATTTGGTTAATACAATTTGAATTTTGACTTTTGAAAGATAATTTTGATTACACCGTCATGATACACCAAATAAGTTCACAAACGCTCGATATTGCAATTATTCAAGAGTTGTTAAACTCAGATGCAACATTGGAATTATCCGCCACCGCGACCGACAAAATTAATGCCTGCCGTGCGTATTTAGATCAACGTTTACAGGATCAGAAAACGCCTATTTATGGTATAAATACTGGATTTGGTTCTTTGTGTAATGTGAAAATTTCAGACGAACATTTGTCAAAATTGCAAGAAAATTTGGTGACTTCACACGCATGTGGTACAGGTGATCGCGTGCCACAAGATATTATAAAGTTGATGTTGTTGCTTAAAATACAATCGTTGAGTTATGGACATTCGGGTGTGCAATTGCAGACCGTACAACGTTTGATCGATTTTTATAATCACGATATTTTGCCAGTTGTTTTTGAACTAGGTTCACTTGGCGCTTCGGGCGATTTGGCACCTTTAGCACATTTGTCATTGCCGCTTTTGGGCAAAGGAACTGTGTATTATAAAGGAGAAGAAGTTTCGTCTGCTACCGTTTTAGCGGAGTTTGATTGGCAACCAATTCAGTTGAAAGCAAAAGAAGGTTTGGCGTTATTGAATGGAACACAATTTATGAGTGCGTACGGTGTACATTCGTTATTGAAAGCGTATAAATTATCGTATTTGGCAGATTTTTTCGCGTCTATTTCATTGGAAGCTTTCGATGGAAGATTGGAGCCGTTTAATGATTTAATTCATTTGATTCGACCGCACAACGGACAGTTGAAAACGGCAAAACGTGTACAGGAATTTGTAGCAGGAAGTGAATTGATTTCACAAGAAAAGAAACATGTGCAAGATCCGTATTCGTTTCGATGTGTACCGCAAGTGCATGGAGCTACAAAAGATACCTTGGCTTTTATTAGAAAAACGTTTGAGACGGAAATTAATTCTGTGACTGATAATCCGAATATTTTTATTGCGGAAGATGAGATTATTTCTGGTGGAAATTTTCATGGACAACCTTTAGCGTTAGCGCTTGATTATTTAGCGATTGCAATGGCGGAATTGGGGAATATTTCGGAACGAAGAACATTTCAACTTGTTTCTGGATTGAGAGATTTACCCGCATTTTTGGTGAATAATCCTGGGTTAAATTCTGGTTTTATGATTCCGCAATATACCGCAGCAAGTATTGTGAGTCAAAACAAACAATATGCTACGCCAGCAAGTATTGATTCTATTGTGTCTTCAAATGGACAGGAAGATCATGTAAGTATGGGCGCAAATGCAGCAACAAAAGCCATTAAGGTTGTTGATAATATAGAACGCGTTTTGGCAATTGAGTTATTGAATGCTTCGCAAGCATTGGTGTTTAGAGCGCCATTGAAAAGTTCGGAATTTATTGAAACATTTTTGCAAGCGTACCGATTGGAAGTTCCTTTTGTAGATGAAGATCGTGAATTGCATATTGCTATTCGTGACACCTTGTCATTTATTCAGTATACTGTGATTGAGAACGAAGTATTGTTTTCTTAGTTTATGAGTTTAGAGCGTTTTATTTAGTGTTTCCAAGTGCTTCTCGATACAAAATTCTTTCAAAATTTTACTCGAAGTGACGTTTTGAGATCAGAAGAGAAAGGGGTTTTAAGAACTTGCAATTCAACATTTAAAATTTAGCATTTTACATTTAGTGTTTCCAAGTGCTTCTCGATACAAAATTCTTTTAGAGTTTCACTTGAAGTGACGTTTTGAGCTTTTAAGAAAAGTTGTTTGTTGGATCGAAGTAATTCAACATTTAAAATTTAGCATTTTACATTTAGTGTTTCCAAGGACTTCTCGATACAAAATTCTTTTAGAGTTTCACTTGAAGTGACGTTTTGAGTTTTTAAGAAAAGTAGTTTGTTGGATCGAAGTAATTCAATATTTAAAATTTAGCATTCAAAACAATTACAAAAACGTTTTAGACCAAGCAATCGGTTTTAAAGATTTGCATTGGTTTGTTAAAAATTTTTTTTCAATTTTCACATTATGATTGTCGATAAACTTGTCAGATACAAAGCTAATTGCCTTTAAGTTTTAATTTTAAATATCTTTAAATACATCATTGGGTCAACTGCATACGAGTTTTTGCGAATGGTAATGTATGCAAAAGATTGGGAAGGAAAGTACTTTTCTGCAATGGCAATAATTTCAGTAACCGTTTCAATGTTAAGTGCTATACCTTCATTGAGTTGTGCAGTCATACTAGTTATCATAAATTTCTGCTTCACCTATTTGTAAAGTATACTTTTTAATGTAACAGTTATTATTTTTGTTAGCTATATGCATTTTTTGACTTTTACTAAGTATAGTATTTTTAATTTCTATCTGCCAAAAAATAGATGAACTACATGTAATTATAACACTTTTTATATTTTACCATAAATAGCGTAGTTCTTTTATTGTCTATGCGACTGAATTACCTGAAATGTTAATGCTATTCTTTTCATGAAGAGCGATTGTGTCAAGCCAATTTACCGCTGTATTGATTGTGGTAAATAATTCATAATGTCCGTTGTAGAAGTTTTTTTCGACATGCGCATTTAACGAGGAAAATTTTTGATCGGACACAACAGCTATTCCTTTGAGTAAATTATTTTCAGGAAGCATTTTGTATACTTGAGGATCTATAGAGTAGGAGTTAATTCTGTGTGAAATGTATCCAAAAGGAACTTTATAGTTTTCATGGAAGAATTCAAAAAATGAAAGTAAGGTTTCAGATGAAATATGTACACCTTCATTAATTTCTCCAATAACTAAATCATCGTATAGGTATAATTTTCCTCTTTCGAAAGTGTATATGTCTCTTAATTTTTTCCCTATAATATTCATTCTTAGGTAAGTTTTGATTTTAAACAAAAGTAGGAATAAGCTATGTATGCATATTATTTTTAGAGTAGTTTGTACATATTTTAGATGAAATACTAATTTTCATCTTCAAAAAACACAAAAAGGATTAAAAAGAGAAATCCTGCTTTTTCGAAAGCAGGATTTTTGTATGTATTTGACAGTTAGTTTTTTAAGATTCTGCGGGCTTTTCAGCTTTTTCAATCTTAATTGTTAACTCGTCATTTTCTTCATCTAAATCCATAAAAATTTTATCACCTTCATGAATTTTTGCAGTAATGATTTCTTCGGCAAGTGCATCTTCAATGTATTTCTGAATCGCTCTTTTAAGAGGTCTTGCACCATATTGCTTGTCAAATCCTTTATCGGCGATATAGTCTTTTGCTTTATCGCTCAACAATAAATCGTATCCTAAGCCTTTAATTCTGCTGTAAAGCTTTGCAATTTCGATATCGATAATTTTGTGAATGTGTTCACGTTCTAAAGCATTGAAAATTACAACATCATCAATTCTGTTCAAGAATTCTGGCGCAAATGCTTTTTTCAAGGCATTTTCAATTACACCTTTCGCGTGATCGTCAGCTTGTGATTTTTGTGCATTCGTTCCAAAGCCAACTCCAGCTCCAAAATCTTTTAATTTACGCGCACCAATATTTGATGTCATAATGATGATCGTGTTTCTAAAATCGATCTTTCTTCCTAAGCTATCTGTTAAATATCCGTCATCCAATACTTGTAGTAACATATTAAATACATCTGGATGTGCTTTTTCAACCTCATCAAGCAATACAACAGCATACGGTTTTCTACGAACTTTCTCTGTTAATTGCCCACCTTCTTCATATCCAACATATCCTGGAGGAGCTCCAACCAAACGAGAAATTGCAAATTTTTCCATGTATTCGCTCATGTCAATTCTGATAAGCGTTTCTTCAGAATCAAATAACTCACGTGCTAATACCTTTGCTAACTGCGTTTTACCAACTCCAGTTTGTCCTAAAAAGATAAATGAACCAATTGGCTTATTTGGATCTTTAAGTCCTGCACGGTTACGCTGAATCGCTTTTACCACTTTTCCAACGGCTTCATCTTGTCCAACTACTTTTCCTTTAATGAGCTCAGGTAGTTGTGCTAACTTGTTGCTTTCAGTTTGTGCAATTCTGTTTACAGGAATTCCTGTCATCATAGAAACCACATCAGCAACATTTTCTTCATCAACTGTTTCTTTGTGTTGTTTAGACTCTTCTTCCCATTTTTCTTGTGAAATTGCCAATTCTTTTTCCAAACGTTTTTCATCGTCTCTCAATTTGGCAGCTTCTTCATATTTCTGCTTTTTTACGACAGAATTTTTCAATTCGCGCACTTCTTCCAATTGACGTTCCAAGTCTAAAATCTGCTTAGGCACATCAATATTTGTGATATGAACTCTTGATCCTGCTTCATCTAAAGCATCAATAGCTTTGTCTGGAAGAAAACGATCGCTCATATATCTATTGGTTAGTGTAACACAAGCTCTTATTGCTTCTGGTGTATAACTAACATTGTGATGTTCTTCGTATTTGTCTTTGATGTTCTCTAAAATTTCAATTGTTTCTTCTACAGTAGTAGGTTCAACCACTACTTTTTGAAAACGTCTTTCTAAAGCGCCATCTTTTTCAATATGTTGTCTGTACTCATCAAGTGTAGTGGCTCCAATACATTGCAGTTCACCTCTTGCTAGCGCTGGTTTAAACATGTTTGAAGCATCTAAGCTTCCTGTAGCGCCACCGGCACCAACAATGGTATGAATTTCATCGATAAAAAGAATAATGTCATCATTCTTTTCCAATTCGTTCATTACAGCTTTCATACGTTCTTCAAACTGACCTCTGTATTTTGTTCCAGCAACCAGGCTTGCCAAGTCTAATGTTACTACTCTTTTATTAAAGAGAATACGTGACACTTTACGTTTTACAATTCTGTTGGCTAAACCTTCGGCAATGGCAGATTTACCAACACCAGGTTCACCAATTAAAATTGGATTGTTCTTTTTACGTCTACTCAAAATTTGAGAAACGCGTTCAATTTCTTTTTCACGGCCAACTACAGGATCTAGTTTTCCTTCTTCAGCCATTGCTGTTAAATCTCTTCCGAAATTATCCAGTACGGGCGTTTTAGATTTCTTATTTACTTTTCCACCTGTGCTAGAAGAACCAAAAGGATTTTCTTTTGAAGATTCTTGTGATCCGCTGCTATCATCCGAGAATGATTCTGAGCGTGGCGTGTCTATATAATCATCGTCATTTGTTATCATATACTTAAATTGCTCTTTAACATTATCATAATCCACTTTCAACTTATTTAAAAGTTTTGTTGTGGGATCGTTTTCGTTTCTTAAAATGCACAATAATAGATGTGCGGTATTGATAGAAGAACTTTGAAAAAGTTTGGCTTCTAAAAATGTAGTTTTGAGGGCTCTTTCGGCTTGTCTCGTTAAATGTAAATTTCGCTTTTCGTTTGGAGCGACTGCCACATTTGGATTTGCGGGGCTTAAAATTTCAACTTTTCGGCGCAAATGTGTCAAATCGACATCTAATGCGTTTAAAATATTGATTGCTTTACCGCTTCCATCTCTTAGAAGTCCAAGCATTAAATGCTCTGTGCCAATGAAATCATGGCCAAGACGCAATGCTTCTTCCTTGCTGTAGGCTATTACATCTTTTACCCTTGGGGAGAAATTATCATCCATAAATATTATTTCCTTTCGACATTAAAATTAATACTTCAAACTGAATAATACAAAAATTGTTCCGTGATGAAAGCATATTTACGCCAATTGACGAAAAAAAACATCGATTTCAAAGATTATCATAGAAAATTATCAAAAAAACTTATCAAAAATTGTTAATAAAAAAACCTTAAAATGCCTTGCAAAATCCTCGCTGAATACTAGTAAATGTTGTATATTGACCCGATTTGTAAAACTCGAAAAATTAAAACTTAAAATACATGGCAGAAGGAGAAAAGTTAATCCCCATTAATATCGAAGATGAGATGAAGTCTGCTTACATCGATTATTCGATGTCAGTCATTGTGTCACGTGCACTTCCAGATGTAAGAGATGGTATGAAACCCGTACATCGTAGAGTATTGTTTGGAATGCATGAACTCGGAGTAAGATCTAGTTCGGCGCACAAAAAATCTGCAAGAATCGTTGGAGAAGTATTAGGAAAGTATCACCCACATGGAGATACATCTGTATACGACGCTATGGTTCGTATGGCGCAAGAATGGAGTTTGCGTTATATGCTGGTTGACGGACAAGGGAACTTTGGTTCTATTGATGGAGATAGTCCTGCAGCAATGCGTTATACGGAGGCAAGAATGCGCAAAATATCGGATGATATGTTGGCAGATATTGACAAAGATACCGTAGATCATTCCCTAAACTTTGATGACACTTTAAAAGAACCAACCGTGTTACCTACACGAGTTCCAGGATTATTAATCAATGGAGCTTCTGGTATTGCAGTTGGTATGGCAACAAATATGCCGCCGCACAACTTATCGGAAGTTATTGATGGAATTCATGCATATATCGATAATACCGATATTGAAATTGATGAATTAATTCAACACGTAAAAGCACCCGATTTCCCAACAGGAGGAATTATCTACGGATATGATGGTGTACGAGAAGCGTTTAAAACAGGACGTGGAAAAGTTGTCATGCGCGGAAAAGCTGTTATGGAAGAAGTACAAGGTAGAGAATGTATCATTGTGACTGAAATTCCATATCAAGTGAATAAGGCAGATATGATTAAGAAAACTGCCGATTTGATTAATGATAAAAAGATTGATGGTATTTCTACGATTCGTGATGAATCTGATAGAAAAGGAATGCGTATCGTATATATATTAAAACGTGATGCAATTCCAAATATCGTTTTAAATAAATTATACAAATATACAGCGCTGCAATCATCATTTAGTGTCAATAATATTGCATTAGTTCATGGACGTCCGCAATTGTTGAATCTTAAAGAAATGATTCATCACTTTGTAGAACATAGACATGTAGTTGTAACGCGTAGAACCGAGTACGAATTAAGGAAAGCAGAAGAACGCGCGCACATACTAGAAGGATTAATTATCGCTTCTGATAATATTGATGAGGTAATTGCCATCATTAGAGGTTCGCAAAATGCTGAAGATGCTCGTAACAACTTGATTAAGCGTTTTGAACTGACAGAAATTCAAGCCAAAGCAATTGTTGAAATGCGATTACGTCAGTTGACAGGTCTGGAACAAGACAAGTTACGCGGAGAGTATGACGAAATCATGAAGAGTATTGAAGATTACCGTGATATTTTGGCTAATAAGTCAAGAAGAATGAATATCATCAAGGAAGAACTGGATGTTATTAAGGATAAGTACGGTGATGAAAGACGTTCATTAATTGAATATGCTGGTGGAGATGTTAGTATAGAAGATTTAATTCCGGATGAAAAAGTAGTAATTACAATTTCGCATGCGGGTTACATAAAACGTACTTCGTTAACAGAATACAAAAAACAAAATAGAGGTGGTGTTGGACAAAAAGGAAGTGCAACACGAAATGAAGATTTCTTGGAGCATTTATTTGTTGGAACAAATCACCAATACATGTTATTCTTTACGCAAAGAGGAAAATGTTTCTGGATGCGTGTATATGAAATTCCAGAAGGAAGCAAAACATCGAAAGGTAGAGCGATTCAAAACTTAATTAATATTGAGAAAGAAGATAAGGTAAAAGCATTTATCTGTACGCAAAGTCTTAAAGACGAAGAATACATAAATAGTCATTATGTAATTATGGCTACGAAAAAAGGACAAGTTAAGAAAACACCTTTAGAGCAATATTCTCGTCCACGTACTAATGGTATCAACGCGATTACCATTAAAGAAGGAGACGAATTGTTAGAAGCAAAATTAACTACAGGAAACAGTCAAGTCATGTTGGCAGTAAAATCTGGAAAGGCAATTCGATTCGAAGAAGAGAAAACTCGTCCAATGGGAAGAAATGCTTCTGGAGTTCGTGGAATTAGATTAGCTAATGATAATGATGAAGTAGTTGGAATGGTTGCTGTGAATGATATGGAAAGTAATATTTTGGTAGTTTCTGAAAACGGATATGGAAAACGATCTAGCTTAGAAGATTACCGAATTACAAACCGTGGAGGAAAAGGAGTAAAAACTATTTCTGTAACGGATAAAACAGGTGAGTTGGTTGCAATTAAAAATGTAACTGATGAAGATGGTTTAATGATCATCAATAAATCTGGAATTGCTATTCGTATGTCAGTTTCTGACCTGAGAGTCATGGGAAGAGCCACGCAAGGAGTTCGATTAATCAATATTAAAGGAAAAGATTCTATTGCGGCTGTTGCTAAAGTGATGAATGAAGAAGAAGATGTTGATGAAGGTGTTGAAGGTCTTGAAAACACAGACGTTACAGAAAATGGCACGGCAGTTGATATAGATAACAATAGTGATCAAGAATCACAAGAATAATAACAAAAAACCTCAATTATTTTAAACATTAACAAAATGAAGAAGACAATTTTAATTTTTTCAGCACTGTTGATTACAGCCTTTTCTTTTGCACAAAAGAAAGAATTAAGAACTGCTGAAAAAGCATTGAAAAAAGGAAATACAGTAGAAGCAAAAGATATGCTATCAAGTATTTCATCTACAATTGAAAGCGCAGATGCTAAATACAAAGCGCAGTATTACTACTTAAAAGGAAAAACGTATCAAGATTTAGCTGATAAAGGAATGGATGCTGATGCATCATTAAAAATTGCAGGAGAAGCGTATAATAAATTAATAGCTTTTGAAAAAGAGCAAAAAGAATTTAAGTATACGAAACAAGCGGGTCCAAATTTACAAACAATGATTAGTAAAATGGTGGACAAGGCTATTAAAGCCCAAAACGCTAAGGATTACGCAAAAGCTTCTGACTTACTGCATTTAGCGTATACATTGCAGCCAGAAAATAAAGATTTCTTGTACTATGCAGCTTCTAACTCAATTTCTGGGAAAGACTACGACAAAGCTTTAAAGTATTATGAAATGCTTAAAGATGCAGAGTATACAGGTGAAAGAACACAGTATTTTGCAGTCAATGTTGCTACAGGAAAAAAAGAGCCATTTAATGATAAAACGGTTAGAGATATTTCTGTGAAAGCAAAGTCTCATATAAAACCAACACAAGAGAAATCTAAATCAAGATTGCCAGAAATCGTAAAAAATATCTCTTGGATTTATACAAATCATGTTGGTGATAATGAAAAAGCGTTAAAAGCTGTAGAAGATGCAATTGCTGTAAGTCCAGATGATCCTTCTCTTTTATTGACAAAAGGAAATATCTACTACAAAATGGGAGATACTGCGAAGTTTAAGGAAATTATGAAAGAAATCATTACTAAGAATCCAAATGATGTAGATTCATACTATAATATTGGAGTAATTAGTGCTGAAAATGGTGATGTTGAAGAAGCAAGAGCAGCTTACGAAAAGGTATTAGAACTAGATCCAGGATATATCAATGCCGGAATCAACTTGTCTAAAACGTATTTAGATGAAGCTTCTGATGTTGTTGATAAAATGAATGAATTAGGAAGTTCTTCTGCTGACAACAAAAAGTTTGAAGAATACCAAGAACAACAAACTGCTTTATACAGAAAGTCATTAGTTATTTTAGAAGGACTTATTGAAAGTGTTCCTGATGATGTAAGTATCTTAAAGCAATTAAAAGGATTATACTCTTTCTTAGGAGAAGATGATAAATTCAAAAAAGTAAAAGCTAAATTAGTAGAGTTAGGGCAATAAACTTAACTACTTTATACACATAAAAAAACCTCGCAATATTCATTGCGAGGTTGTTTTGTATACCGACTAAACTTCTTTTTGTGAATCTAAATTGAAGTTCTTAAATAATCTTCTTTATCACACGTAATCGATGTGTATGTCTGTTAGTTTCCACATTAAAAATTCCTGAATGATCAATGCGATCAATACGAACTTTTCCGTGTGCGTGAATAATGTAATTATCTTCCATAATAATTCCGACATGAATAATAGTTCCTTCTTCATTATCAAAAAATGCCAAATCACCAGGTTCACTTTCTTCAATAAAACTCAACGGTTCACCTTGTGTTGCTTGCTGAGAAGCATCACGTAATAACTTAAATCCGTTTAGTTTATAAACCATTTGTGTAAAACCCGAGCAATCGATTCCGAAAGGTGTTTTTCCGCCCCACAAATACGGAGCGCCCAAATACATATAGGAAGTTTTAATAATATTTTCTTTAGAAATAACGCCACTTACTGTATTTCCATCATGTTGATGCGAAAGTAACGACAACGGATTCAAAACAGCGCCAATAGGAATCGGCATTAACAATGTTTCATCCCTAATAAACTCTACCAAGTCAGAAGACAAAATTAACTCCTCTTTGTCTTTTTCTTTATAAATATCTTCGGTAATTTCTAAATACTGCTTATTATCAATCCAACCTTCATACTTATCAAAGGCAATGCGAATCTTACTCCATTTCTTGCGTTGTTCCAGTACTTTAAAGTGTTCTCCATACAATACCTGCGATACAAGTTCACTCATATCGCTTGGTTCGGCACGAAGCGGAACAATACTTAAATTGCAAATTCCGTATTGCATGTATTAAAATTGGGTGTTTTTTTGAATTGGAAAATTAAGCTCTTTCAACAACAAATGCAGAAGCGCCACCGCCACCATTACAAATTGCTGCAGCTCCTATTTTTGCATCGTTTTGTTCTAAAACATTTAATAAAGTAATTAAAATTCGCACTCCAGAGCATCCTAACGGATGTCCTAAAGAAACCGCTCCACCATTTACATTTACGTTTTCATCAGTAAGTCCAAGGATTTTCATATTTGCCAATCCAACAATAGAAAATGCTTCGTTAAATTCAAAATAATCAACAGCTTCAATACTTACATTTGCTTTTGCTAATGCTTTTGGAAGTGCTTTTGCAGGCGCTGTTGTAAACCACTTTGGCTCGTGCGCAGCATCCGCATATCCTTTTACAGTTGCCAAAGGTGTTAAACCTAACTCGGCAGCTTTCTCAGCACTCATCAATACCATTGCGCCAGCACCATCATTAATAGTGGAAGCATTTGCGGCAGTAACAGTACCATCTTTTGTAAAAGCAGCACGTAAATTAGGAATCTTGTCCATTTTTACGTTCTTATATTCTTCGTCTTCGTTTACAATAACTGGTTCTCCTCGTCGTTGCGGAACTTCTACAGGAACAACTTCATTGGCAAACTTTCCATCTGCCCAAGCTTTCGCAGAACGCTCGTACGACTGAATTGCAAACGCGTCTTGGTCTTCTCTTGAAAAACTATATTCTGTAGCGCATGCATCAGCACAAACGCCCATAGCTACATTATCGTACACATCTACCAAACCATCACGCTGCATTCCGTCTTCCATTTTGGCAGGGCCAAACTTTGTAGCAGTTCGTGCGTGGTAATAATGTGGAATTAAACTCATGTTTTCCATTCCTCCAGCAACTACAATATCTGCATCGCCTAAAGCAATAGCTTGTGTAGCTTGCATAACGGCTTTCATTCCTGAAGCACATACTTTATTAATTGTAGTACATGGAACCGTGTCCGGAATTCCAGCAAAAATCGCGGCTTGTCTAGCAGGAGCTTGTCCAGTACCAGCTTGCACAACATTTCCCATAATCACTTCTTCAACGTGTTCTGGAGCTAAATTTATTTGCGCCAAAGCACCTTTAATAGCTGTCGCTCCTAACTTTGGAGCTGGTATAGTAGATAAAGCACCTAAAAAACTTCCGATTGGAGTTCTAGCAGCTGCAACAATAACAACTTTTTTACTCATGATTTTTACTTATAGTTTAATAGCTGCGAATTTAATTATTTTTTAGAAGAATTCCGTATAAATTATCAATTAAGCAACAAAAGATATTGAATATTAAGATAAATATAAACTTTAAAAATAGAAGGAATAAGTTTCAGTTTTTAAATTTCATATTTCTATTTATTAAATGATTTCTTTAGCTTCTAATTTTGTGTTCGTCTCGTGGGCTTTTAAAAATTGGGTTTTTCAAACCGTAACACACGGTTAATTTTAGTACTTTTGAATATTAACATATATTCGTTTAATGAAGAAGCTCATCACTAAATTATATAAAAATCAGTCGTTTATATACAAACTACTATTACACATTCTTACCACGGTATTGGTCGTTTATCTTTTCCCGAAAGGAGGAAAGTTTCAATATGAGTTTCAAAAAGGAAAACCTTGGCAATATGAAACTTTGGTAGCTCCTTTTGATTTTCCCATAGCAAAAACAGCTAAGGAAATAGAAGAAGAAAAGGCAAAACGTACCGCTAAAGCAAAAACGTATTACGAATATAGTAGTGAAGTAGCAACTCGTGTAAAGAACAACTACGAAAAACAATTTAATCAATTATTTTCTATTGACAGTCTTATCAATACAGGCGGATTTAACAACTTAAAACGTAAAACAAGTCAGTTACTAGATAATTTTTATAGAAATGGAATCATTGAGACAATCGATGAGTCTAAATCTGATAAATTGGTAGAGCTGATTGAGAATAATGTAGATCAAGGAACCGTAAGTTACAACCGATTTATAAAGCTAAATAACCTTAGAGAGTATATTAAAAAGTTTGTAGAACGCGAAGCATTTGAAGATTACGAAACGCTTTTGTACAATCTCTTTTTTGAAATTATAGAAAGCAATGTTGAGATAAATCAAGAATATACAAACTCAGTCCTTGCAGCCGAATTGAATAAAATTACGTTGGTACGCGGAAATGTCCAAAAAGGCATTCGGATTATAGCGAAGGGAGAAGTCGTAGAAGGACAAAAACTTGAACAATTAAGTTCACTTAAAAAAGAATACGAATCGCAGGTTTGGAATGAGTCAAACTACAATTGGATTGTATTCGGATACATTATTTTAGTCGCACTTGCATTGATGATGTTGTTATTATTCATCCGAAAATACCGTCCAGAAATCTACGAAAACAACAACAAGGTCACGTTCATTTTTATGAATATTGTATTTATGATCGTACTCACAACCTTGGTGGTAAAATATAATACAAACTACGTGTACATAGTGCCTTTGTGTATATTGCCACTTATTTTAAAAGCATTTTTTGATGCGCGATTAGGATTGTTTGCACACGTACTTACTGTATTATTATTAGGATTTATTGTACCGAATAGCTCGGAATATATCTTTTTACAGATTATAGCAGGAATCGTTACCATTTTAACGGTCTCAGAGCTGTATAAACGTGCGAATCTCTTTATTTCTGTCGGACAGATTACTGTGATCTACATCATTGCTTATTTTGCATTTTACATCACGCACGAAGGCGGAATTAAGTTTTCGGAAGTCTTTAGCAGAAACGAATCTGGAAATTTACACGTCATTTGGATCTATTTCATGCAATTTACCTTATGTGGATTGGCAACTTTATTTGTGCAACCGTTAATTTATATTTACGAAAAAATGTTTGGACTGGTGTCAGATGTATCGCTGTTGGAACTTTCGGATACCAATTCAAAACTATTGAAACGACTTGCAAACGAAGCACCAGGAACCTTTCATCATTCGCTTCAAGTAGCAAATCTAGCGGAAGCGGCAGCAAGTGAAATAGGCGCAAACACGATGTTGGTGAGAGTAGGAGCGTTGTATCATGACATTGGAAAAATGACCAATCCGACGTTTTTCATTGAAAATCAGGCAACTTCGGTAAATCCGCATGACGAATTGGCGCCAGATGAAAGTGCTAAAACCATTATTGATCATGTATTGGATGGAATTGAAATTGCAAAAAGCAACAAATTACCAGACAGAATCATTGATTTCATTCGTACACATCACGGAACTTCTACAGTATATTATTTCTATCAAAAAGCTAAAGAATTGGATGAAGACATAGCGATAGAAAAATTTCAATATCCAGGACCGATTCCATTTTCAAAAGAAACGGCAATTTTGATGATGGCAGATTCGGTAGAAGCGGCTTCTAAAAGTTTAAAAGAACCAACATCACAAAAAATAGATCAATTCGTAGAACGCATTATAGACAAGCAAATGGAAGCACAACAATTTATGAATGCTGACATTACTTTAAAAGAAATTGTAACCATAAAAAAAGTGCTCAAAAAGAAGCTAAACAACATCTATCATTTACGAATTGAATATCCTGAGTAATCAGTAGATAATTGAAAACTAAATTATTGCAAAAAAAATAGTAAAAAAAGACTAAAAAAACACGTAAATAGTTGCTTCATAAAAAATGAACTGTTACATTTGCAACCGCAATTTAACGATTGCGTAAGTTCTTAAACTCAATAAGAAATACTGGAGAGGTGCCTGAGTGGCCGAAAGGAGCGGTTTGCTAAATCGTCGTACTTAGAAATAGGTACCCAGGGTTCGAATCCCTGTCTCTCCGCTTTTTTTAAATTATTAGATAACTTTTTTCGGGGTGTAGCGTAGCCCGGTTATCGCGCCGCGTTTGGGACGCGGAGGTCGCAGGTTCGAATCCTGCCACCCCGACTACATTAGAGTTACGGGCTCGTAGCTCAGCTGGATAGAGCACCTCCCTTCTAAGGAGGCGGTCATAGGTTCGAATCCTATCGGGCTCACAAAAGCGGACAAATTAACATTATTGTTTTTTTGTCCGCTTTTTTTATTGCTAAAACTTATTGAAAGTGAGTGTGTTAATTCAAATACAGAATTTACTTTAGTGGTTCGAACTATCTAAACTATTTTTTTGAATTTCTTGCTGTATTCCTTTTTTCTCGTCGTTGAATTTCTTTGAAAACTTTTGATATAAGTTTCCATCAATTTCGCTAATTACAAAGCGTTCTTCAATCTTATTGATCTTTTTATCAATAGTCTCAAACTATACTTTAAACGTTCTGTATTGTCTTCATTAGAAGTATTGAAATACTCAAACGTATATTTTAATTGTGTTTTTAACGGAACGATTAATTTTTCATCTATCTGATATATGTTTAATATATCCGAAAACTTATTGTGTAAGTCATTAGCGTTTTTAGTACAAGGACAAAAAAAGGACCAAGTGAGCGTTGCGAGCCAAGACTTTGCATTTGCAACGTTCCCATACTCAGGATCACGAAGAAATCCTAATTTTACTATGTTGAGCTTACTCAACATTTCGACTTAGCTCAATGTGATGTGCTTTGAAAAAGACTCAATTATTCTAGTGATAAGGTTTTGTATTTGCTATTACTTCATTTCAATGTCAAAATAATACTCTTCATCAGTCATCCAAAACCACATTTTAGTAATTCTATACAGATTCATTTATATTTGCTAACAGACATACCAAAAACTACAAAATGAACTTTCGATTATTTATTTATGCTTTTGTAATTGCTGCTTTTTTTGCTTGCGATCAGAAAGAAAAGAAAACAAATACAGCTACTGAAACAACTCAAAAAGAAACAGTTGGTTTAACGAATGGACGTTGGATAAACACAAGAGATGAAAATTCGGGAATTGAGATTAACGATGGAAAATTTTATATGTTCAATAAAGTGGGTGATAAAACTGTTACAACAACATACACTTACAAACTAGATGAAAAAGATGGAATTGAATATTTGAATTTAAAAAATGATGCAGACGACATTTTAGTTTACGGATTGCTAGAATATTCAGATGAAAGTCTGGTGTTGAGTTATTTGAATCGTGGAAGCACATTAACCTATCGCAAAGAAAAATAAAGAATGATTCATAAAGGAAAACAACTTCTACAGAAAAGAGGAAGCTATTATCATTTGGAAATAGCTGCTGCACTTGTGAACACATTTGAGAAAAAAAGCGCCACACGATTGATTTGTACAATTGATGCTAAAGTGACTTTACGCTGTGGATTGAATCATTTAGGAAACGGTCATTTTTACATTATGCTTGCCAAACGATATATTAAAGAAATAGGGAAGGAAGCAGGCGAAACCATTTCATACGAACTTGAAATTGACCCAAATCCGCTTGGCGTAGAAATCCCAGAAGTTTTAGAAGTGTTTTTAGCACAAGATCCCGAAGGAGAAAGTATTTATAATAAATTAACCGACGGACGAAAACGTACCTTAATTTTTAGTGTGCTGCGTATCAAAAATGTAGATAAACAGGTAGAAACAATTCTAAATTTTTTACAAACGGAACACCAAAAACAACGCGCCAAGAAAAGTAATTGGTAAACTTGATATATGACAGAATTTACAGAACGTTACAAAAAATTGCCCCAAGAAGAATTACTAGATATTATTTCAAATGCTTCTAAGTATCAGTCAATTGCGGTAGATACAGCAAAAAAAGAACTGTTATCTCGTGGAGTTTTAGAAGAACACTTAGATGAATTAATAGCTCAGAATATAGAAGATACGAAGCAACAACAAAAACTTCTTCAAGAAAAACAACAAAAAAAAGATGCCATAACAAAAGCTATTTTTGATCCTATAAATCCTTTACTAGAAGGATTGGGATACCATGAACGACAAACTCGTTTTATGAGTTGGATTTTTACGGGAATTGGGCTGTATGTAGCTTTTGTTTTTATACGTGTCTTTGTACAATACTATTCATTGATTGTAAGATTTTCATCATCAATTTTTTCAGTAGATTTTAGTGAAAGTTATATATTATTATTGTACCTACTATATTTAATTCCAATTATTGTTGGTCCTATCTTGTTTTGGAAACGGACACAATTTGGATGGATTTTAGTAACATTTACTATTGTTTCAGGAGTCTTAAGTAATGTTTTTGATTTTATTTATTATGCAAATTTACCTTATTTCCGATTTGAGCAAATGATAGATAGATTTATGATGTCTAATTTGAATATAGTTCTATTCTTGGTGTGCGTATTTTTCTTTATTTATAGTTGGAATTTTTTAGTAAAAAGAAAAACGAAGGCTGTTTTTAATGTTACTAAAATTGGTTCTATTTTAACATTCATAGTCGCATTAGCATTGCAAGTAGCACTTTGGTATCCATTATTTATACACTAATCTAATACTGTCAAAACAGTACCGAAGCTACTAATTCTTCTTCGTTGGCATCTGTTTTAAGAATTAAGTTAATTATGTACAAAACATTCAAAAAAATAAAGGAAAGTCTGTATGATTCCTGTAATTTTCAGTTGTCAAACTTTCGTTTAGAAGCAGAAAGTAGTGCGTATGAAGCGTGTTCGTTTCAACTTGAAACTTCTCATATAATTTGCAGAACAGCAAAAATTACACCTAAAAAAGTTGGACAATTTGTTACGATTTGGAAACGAAATTCAGAAGGAATTACAGCACCTTTTCACGAAACTGATGCATTCGATTTTATTGTAATTAATGTGGAAAAGGAACAACAATTGGGACAATTTGTATTCCCAAAATCAGTATTGATTCAAAAACGAATTGTTGCTACCGAATTAAAAGATGGAAAACGCGGAATTAGAGTATATCCAGCTTGGGACAAACCTAAAAGTATACAAGCAATCAAAACTCAAAAATGGCAATTGCAGTATTTTGTGATGATGGATACAGCGGAAACTTTATCACGTACGTATTTGTTATATAACCTTTAATTCTTGCTTCTAGCACAATTAGAACACCACCAATATTCTTGAGTAGCATCTTTTAGTTTTGTTGCTGTCTTTTTTTCACAAGTATCACAATTTTGCACATTAGCTTCATTTTCAAAAGCTTCATAAAAACAATTATAACAACCCCAAATTGTGAATGTAGATAGTTCATCATCCATTCGCCAAGTAAATGAATCTTTTTTACAGTTAGGACAGATTTGTGTTGCCATGATTATATAGTTTGAAAACTTAACGTAAACATCGTTAATCCGTTTTCTGATTTAAAGAAAATAGTGCCGTCATGCGCTTCTACAATACTTTTTGTAAGTGTTAAACCAATTCCCGAACCTTCTTTTCGAGTCGTAAAATACGGAATAAAAATATTGTTTTTTATCTTCTGTGAAATTCCAATTCCATTGTCGGAAACAGTTAAGTGAATGCGATTGTTAACGGAATTAATAGTTACCGTAATTTCAGGTTTGTCTGTTTCTTTAATGGCGTACAAACAGTTTGAAATTAGATTGATAACAACTTGTTCCAATTGTTGTTTGTCAGCTACTAATTGAATGTTTTCTTCAGATTGAAAGTCAAGCTGAATATTCTTTTCTTTGAATTCTTGCGCGAATAAATCCAACGTTTGTTGCACGGTTTCTGTAAAGTTGATTTTCTTTTTTTCGGGCAATGGCAATTCTGCTAATTGGCGATAGGTAGTTACAAAATTATTCAAATGTGACGAACGTTTTTTAATAATTTTTAAACCTTGCGATAATTCTGATAATGTATCTTCATCAGGTTCATCTTGCAGTAACGAATCTAAGTTTTCCGCCAAACTACTAATCGGCGTAATGGTGTTGATAATTTCGTGCGACATCACGGTCATCAACTTATACCAAGATTCCTTTTCTTTCTTATCAATCAATTGTTGAATAGTTTCCATGGTCACCATCAAATATTCAAATTCGTTGGTATGTGTCACAGAAGTTTTTAAAAAAAACGATTCTACTTGATCGTTTACAGTCAGTGAAATGGTATGTTTTACACGTTTCCAAGGAGTTGTATAAATAATAGCTACCAAAGGCGTAATTTTACTTTTTAACAACTTCCAATTGTAAAACTTCGGAATCTGAAAGAAATCCACAAAAGCTTTATTCAACTGAAATACTTCAATATTTTCATTTGCATCCTTTCGGAGAATTAACACACCAAGCGTTAAACTCTCAATAATATTGGTGAAAATGACTTGTTTGTTTCACATGTTGCAACCAGTACAAACCTTCTTTTCCGTCTTCAAAGCCAATGCGGTAATTCATATCTAACAAAACCACATCAAAGGTTTGAGAAGTGATATAATTGCTAATCTTTTTAGGATTGTTTGTGGTGATAATTTCCGTAAAATATTTCTTCAAGCTAATGCGTGCCGAGAATAAAATATCGTCGTCATCATCGACAATTAATATGGAAGCTTCTTTTTTTCTCATAGTACATAGTTAGTAAGATGTTTGATAATGAACAAAAAAATGTTCGAAAATGAACACTTCGAAAAATGACTTATTTCTTAAAGATTTGATTTTCAGTTTTTTGAGTGTTTATTCTTTCATGGCACAAGAATGGCATTCTATCTATCAAACAAAATAAAAGTACAGATGGACAAGCAAATTCAACCAAAAAATAAAAAAACGAAACGTATGCTGTTTTGGGGAATTCCAACAATCGTTTTAGTAGCAATCATCTTTATGAGTGCCACACGCAAAAAACAAGTGAACTTAGATAAGGAAACGATTTCTATTAAAGAAGTGTTGAAAGGAGATTTTGAAGATGTGTTATTGTTTAATAGTACTGTTGAACCAAAAACGACTGTATTGATTAATGTGATTCAAGGCGGATCGGTTTCAGAAGTTTTTGTAGAAAGTGGACAAATGGTCACAAAAGGAACGCCTTTGTTACGTGTGTACAATCCGAATGCAGAATTGAATTATTTGACACAAGAAACGGCAATTGTTGAACAGATTAATAATTTGAGAAATATTCGTGTCAACATTAAAAACCAACAATTAAATTTGGATGAACAGCTGTTAAGTATTGATAATGCGTATAAAAATGCAGAACGTCAATACGCAACCGATCAACGTTTGTACAAAAAGGATGTGATTGCTCGTAATGCATTTGAAACATCTGAGCAAGAATATAAATTTCAGAAAGAACGCAACGAAGTAATTAAAGCAAAGGTTTCTAACGAAAAGGGCGATCGTAATGTGCAGTTGGCGCGAATCAATGCTTCGGTTCAAAAGATGGAAGAAAGCTTAGAATTATTACGCAAAAATAAAGAGAATTTTATGGTAAAAGCACCTAAAGACGGTTTGTTGTCATCATTCAATCCAATCTTAGGACAAAATTACAATCAAGGTGATAATGTGGGTAAAATTGATGTGCTAGATGGATATAAATTAACGGCAAAGGTTGATGAATACTATATTTCTAAACTTCAAGAAGATATTAGAGGAACGGTGACTGTTGACAAACAGAAAATGCCAATTCGTGTCTCAAAAATATATCCTGAGATTGTAAAAGGAGGTTTTCAAGTCGAATTACAATTTGACACTGATTCTATTTCAAAAGGAATTCGCAGAGGAATGTCTTTAAAGAGTAAAATGTTTTTATCGAACAATAGTGAAGCTTTGTTATTACCAAAAGGATTATTTTATCAAAGTACCAACGGAAAATGGGTTTTTGTACTAAATTCAGACAATAAAGCGGTGAAACGAAATGTACACATCGGACGTGAAAATCCTTTTTATTATGAAGTATTGGAAGGTTTACAAGTGGGCGATCGCGTGATTACTTCGAGTTATGACGCTTATAAAGAAATGGAAGAATTAAACATCAACTAAGCATGTTTGTACTTGTATATATTATTTTGGAAAAGCTTGTCACGATATTTTTATGAAAATTAGTTTAGGAGTTTATAAGTTTAATAGTTTATATCGAATCAATAAACCAAACCCGTTGTGCATTTTGAATTCAAAAGTATAACGAAGCGTCATTTCGAGTGATTTTGAGGTACGAAAAATCGTATCGAGAACTGTTTAGTACAAAATATTCTATTCTCGATACAAATTTGACTCATTTTCAATCGTAAAATT
>NZ_JBGCDL010000328.1:0-17523 GCF_045105435.1 Kordia sp.
GTTTGTGCAGTAACTCCAGCAGGAATTGGTTTTTTGAATTCAGGCTTTTTTGTTGGACTTCCAAATTGATCATAATATTTTACAGGAACTTTTTTTCCATTAAACATCATGTTTTCTAAAGCATCAACAACTTCGCTACCTTTTCCTGTAACTACGATTCGTAATTTGTTACTTAAGAAATATTTTTTAGCAGCTCTTAATACATCTTCTTTGGTAACTGCTTCAATTTTTTCTAAATAAGTTTCATAGAAATCTTTTGGCAGGTCTTCTGTAATAATGTTTAATGCATAATTAGCAATTGTAGAAGGACGTTCAACTCCAGTTACAAATCGCCCAACATATTTTGCTTTTACAGTTTTTAGTTCTTCATCAGAAACTAAATTAGTAGTAATGTCTTTAATTTCTTTTAAAATTTCAACAACTGAACTATCCGTTACAACATTACGAACCTTAGCTGTGGCTCTAAATGCAGAAATAGTTCTTCTGTCATTTCCAATACTAGAGTATGAACCATACGTGTATTTTTTGTCTTCACGTAAGTTGTTGAACAAACGCGCTTCACCACCACCACCTAAGATGTTGTTTGCAATTAAAACAGGGAAATAATCGTCGTCTTTCATTGTTAAGTTTACAGTATTCTGAACGCTTAATTCAGATTGTACCGCATTGTCTGCATTGATAAAGTTGATTTCTGTTGCAACAGGATTGGATGCTGTATCATACGAATCGGCAGTAATTGTTCCTTTTTTCCACTTTTTAAAAAGCTTCTTTGCAAGTTTTTTAGCGTCTCTAGTTTTTACATCTCCAATAATGATTAAGTATGCATTATTTGGTCTGAAGTATTTTTTATGAAAATCCTTGATATCTTGTAAAGTAACATTGTTTACAGTTTCTTCTGTAATAAATTCTCCATACGGGTGATTTGCTCCATAGGTTAAAACTGATTGTACTCTACCAGCAATAGCAACTACATTTTTCTTTTGAGATTTTAAGTTTTCTAAAATCTTAGCGCGTTCACTGTCTAAATCTTCTTGTGTAAAATTAGGATTCAATCCGGCATCAGCCATCAGTTCCATAATTCGTGGGAAATACTTTGAAAGTGAACTTGCAAAACCACTTTGCGAACCAAAATTTAAAGAAGCGCCTAAATAATCTACTTCTTCATTAAAGTCGTCTTTAGAAATTGAAGTAGAACCGCTTCCTAATAAAGAACTTACTAAGCTTGTAATTCCAGCTTTTTTTCCTTCAATAATTAATGGATTGTCAATAGTTAAAGTTGCAGAAACACGTGGCAATTTGTTGTTTTCTACCACCATTACTGTCAATCCGTTCTTTAGTGTAAACGTATTTGGTTGTCCAATATTAATTTTCGGTGCAGGACCTGGTTTTGGTTGCACTGATCTGTCTATCTGGGCTTGCATTGTTAGCGAAGCTAAAAACAATACAAGGAGTGAAACTATTTTTGTTTTCATCTGTTTTTTATTTTTTTTCTTGTGTTTTTTCGGCAGGAACATAGTCTAAAAGCAAACGTTGGTTTGTTTTTAAATACTTGTTTGCCACTTCTCTAATTTCTTCTCTGGTAATAGATCTGAAGATGTCAATCTCAGTATTAATTAAGTTGGTATCTCCGTACATTACATTAAATCGTGCTAACGAGTTGGCAATTCCTTCTACACTAGAATTTGAGTTTACAAAGTTGTTCTCAAATTTATTTTGAAGTTTTTGGTAATCTCTTTCAGAAATTAATTCTGTTTGAAGTTTTTTGATTTCATCATCAATTTCAGCAAGTAAACCTTCTAAAGTATTTTCGCCTATTGGAAGTGAAAATATGCCATACGTACCATAATCTTTTTGACTAAAGTTAAATGCTTGTACAGCCAATGCCATTTTTTTGTCTTCTACCAAACGCTTGTAAAGTTTAGAACTTTTTCCACCACTTAAATACGTAGAAATCATGTCTAATACGCGTGCATCTTTTGTTGTAAACCCTGGAGTTCTGTATGCAGCTATAATTGCAGGAATTTGAATATTTGGATCTTCGTATTTTACTTTGAATTCTTTTGTAATAGGATCTTCTTTTGGAAAGTTTCTTACCACATCTTTTCCTCTAGGAATAGAACCAAAGTAATCTTTGATCATTTTTTTTGTGTCAGACACATCAATATCTCCAGCTACAACCAATGTTGCATTGTTAGGAACATAGTATTTTTTAAAGTATGCATTAAATTCATCAAGTGTTGCAGCATCTAAATGCTCCATTTCCCCAATGTTTTTATTCTTATATGGATGTTTTTTGAAGATGTTTTCACTCACAACAAACAATAATTGTCCATAAGGCTGATTGTCGTATCGTTGTCTTTTTTCCTCTTTTACAATCTCATTTTGTGTATCCACACCAATTTGATTGATTACAGGATGCAACATACGCTCCGATTCCATCCATAAACCTAATTGTAAATTGTTAGAAGGAAATACTTCGTAGTAGTATGTTCTGTCATTTGAAGTGTTTGCATTGTTGCTTCCTCCGTTTGAAGATACAATTTTAAACCACTGTCCGCGGTCTATGTTTTTTGTTCCTTCAAATAAAAGATGCTCGAAAAAGTGAGCGAAACCAGTACGTTCAGGATTTTCGTTTCCTCCTAAATCTTTTCCACCAACATCATACATTACAGCGGTTGTTACTACAGGAGCTGTGTTGTCCTGATGAAGAATTACGTGCAGACCGTTGTCTAAATCGTATTCTTCAAACTTAACTTCTTGTGCTTGGGCAATAAACCCGACAAGCAATAACGAAGCTATTGAAAATAGTCTTTTTTTCATTGCATTAATCTTTATTTGACTTTGAGTTATTTTTGATGAGACGCAAGTTCTATAAAATTGTTACATCCCACAAGGAAACTGTTAAATTTATGATAACTTTAATAAGTGGTCATTTTTTCGTATATTGAAGGTAATCAGTTAATTACTAGCTAAAAACCCGAAAAAATGGAAAAGAAAATAATAAAATATGATGGATTGATAGCTTTGGGATTTATTCTATATTTCTTAATTGTACGAATGTTCGCACTACATGAAAATCCTTGGTTACAATTACTTAATGGAGCTATTGTTTTCTTTGGTATTTATAAAGTCATTGATGTAAAAAAAGAAAACGGCATACATTTTCATTATTTTTGACAGAAAGATTCCCTTCTACAGTAGTTTTAAGCTAGTTATTTATGCAAAAACTTGAGTTAAGTTGGAATATTAGTAATAAACTGTCATAGAAGTATTTGTAGATTAATTAATTAGATGTATATTTGCGTCCATTTTTGGATAAAATTAATTAATTAAACGATACGCTATGTATGCAATTGTAGAGATGGCAGGGCAGCAATTTAAAGTTGCAAAAGACCAAAAAGTATTTGTTCATCGTTTGGCAGTAGAAGAAGGAAAGAAAGTTACTTTCGACAACGTTCTTTTACTAGACGACAACGGACAAGTTACTATTGGCGCCCCAGCTATAAACGGAGCCGCAGTAGAGGCAAAAGTTTTAAAGCACCTTAAAGGTGATAAAGTGATTGTTTTCAAGAAAAAAAGACGTAAAGGTTACCGTGTTAAAAATGGTCACCGTCAGTCTTTAACAGAAATTGTTATTGAAAACATCGTAGCTTCTGGAGCTAAGAAAGCAGCACCAAAGAAAGAAGAAGCTAAAAAAGAAGTAGCAAAACCAGCAGCAGTAAAGCCTGCAGCTAAGAAAGCTACAAGTACTAAAGCAGATGATTTAAAGAAAATTGAAGGAATTGGTCCTAAAATTGCATCAACTTTAGTAGAAGCTGGAGTTTCAACATTCGCTGAGTTAGCGAAAACAGAACCAGCAAAAATTTCTGAAATCATCGCTGCAGTTCGTGGAAAACACGTAACTGACACATGGCCAGCACAAGCGCAATTAGCTGCTGATGGTAAGTGGGATGAGTTAAAGAAATGGCAAGACGAATTAGATGGTGGTAAAGCTTAATTGCTAAAATCACTTAAGTATAACAATTTAAAACCTTACTAAGATGGCTCACAAAAAAGGAGTTGGTAGTTCTAAAAACGGTAGAGAATCAGAATCGAAACGATTAGGAGTTAAGATTTTTGGTGGACAAGCAGCAATTGCTGGTAACATACTCGTTAGACAAAGAGGTACTACTCACAATCCAGGAGAAAATGTATATATGGGGAAAGACCATACATTACATGCTAAAGTAGACGGTCTTGTGAAATTCACAAAGAAATCTAACAACAGATCTTATGTATCAATCGAACCTTTCGAAGCATAATTTAAGATTCTGAAAAGAATTAAAAAAGCCTGAATTTAAACGTTCAGGCTTTTTTTATGCAGTAAATTTTAATAAAATAGTTCAGCGATATTTCATATATGTTGGTTGACTTTGATCTTTATTTGTCCAATTACCTTGTCTAAATCTGAAATGAATGGCTCTCCTGCGTCTTCATTCTCTTTATTGAGTTTTATAGATTCAGAAATTATAGTATCTAAACTAAGATCCAGTGACTTTAAAACATCAGTCCAAAATTTTTTCCTTTCAGAATCGGAGTGGCAAGGTCCATCAATATTGTTTTTGAATCTATTTGGATTAATTACTAGTAAGTCGTCATATTTTATTCCAATCGATTCTGCTTTTTTTTCAAGCCTGTCTTTTTCTTTCCAATTATCAAACCAGTGTTCTCCATAATCATTGTCTAATGTAAAAAAACGTCCAATCCAAACAACTTCATTCCATTCAGAAATCCCCAGTTGGTCAGCAATAGCTTTGTATTCAGGATTTATCACAAAGCAGTCAAGCTCGGTTATGTAATTGAATATTCGCATTTATTCTTTATTGTGATTTAGATTATGTTTTAATAAAGATCGTGCTATTCCATAAACCCTTTTTTCTTTAATAAGGGTTCAATTTCTGGTGCAGCACCACGGAATCCTTTGTATAAATCCATGCCCAATTGCGAACCGCCCATGCTTAACATTTTACGGTAACGTTTTGCTGTTGCAGGATCAAATAGGTTTCCTGTATCTTTAAATGCTTGAAAAGCATCTGCATCCAACACTTCGGACCATAAGTAACTGTAATATCCAGCAGAATATCCAACAGGATTTGAAAATATATGTCCGAAGTAGGTACTTCTGTAACGTGGAATTATTTCGTCAATTAAACCTAATTTTTTCATTGCTGCCGATTCAAAAGCATTCACATCCGTTGGAATGTTTTCTGTTTTTGAGTGCCAAGCCATATCTAAATATGCAGCAGCCATATATTCAACCGTAGCAAAACCACCATTGAATGAGTTGGCATCTTTCATCTTTTTAATCATAGCATCAGGAATAACTTCGCCTGTTTTGTAGTGTTTCGCAAACATGCGTAATACTTGTGGCTCACTCATCCAGTTTTCCATTACTTGCGATGGAAATTCTACAAAGTCTCTAGGTACATTTGTTCCCGATAAGGATTCATATTTTACATTTGAGAACAATCCGTGAAGTGCATGTCCAAACTCATGGAACAAGGTTTCTGCTTCTGTAAAAGATAGTAACGATGGCGAATCTCCAGAAGGCGCAGGATAGTTAAAGTTATTGGTTACAATTGGCGTTACCATTCCGTTCACATTCATCTGACTACGCAAAGCGTTCATCCAAGCGCCGCCACGTTTACTTTCGCGTGCAAAGAAATCCATGTAAATAATTCCTAAGTGATCTCCATTTGCTTCTAGGACTTCAAAAACTTGCTGATCTTTATGCCATTTCGGAATGTCGTTTCGTTCTTTAAAACTTAGTCCGAAAAGTTCTTTTGCCAAAGCAAAAACGCCATCTCTTACGGCATTTACTTCAAAATACGGACGTGTTTCTTCTTCGTCAAAGTTGTAACGTTCTTTACGCACTTTTTCTACATAATGTCTCCAGTCGCTTCCCGCGAAAGTTCCTGAAACACCTTCACTTTTCATCTTTTTGGCCAAGGCTTCACGTTCCGATTTCGCCATTGCTAATGCCGAAGGCCACAATTTATCCATAAAACCGTATACTGCTTCTGGTGTTTCAGCCATATTATCGGAAAGAATGTAGGCTGCATGCGATTCGTATCCTAGTAATTTTGCTTTTTCCAGGCGCAACGTTGCCATTTCACTCAAAATAGCTTTGTTGTCGTTTTCATTGTCATTATTTGCACGCATTGCATAGCCGTCAAATAATTTTTTACGCGCTGCTCTGTTTGGAGATGATTGTAAAAACGGATTGATGCTTGGGCGTTGCAATGTAAACGAATATCCATCTTTATTTCCTCTTTTTGTAGCTTCTTCAACTGCCAAAGAAGTTAAACTTGCAGGAAGGTTTCCGAGTTCTTTTTTGTCCTTTGTATGATATTCAAATGCGTTTGTTTCATCGAGCAAATTTTCGCCAAAATCGCCACTTAGTTTTGCCAATCGTTTGTTAATTTCGCGCAAGCGATCTTGTGCTTTTCCTTGCAAACTAATTCCTGCACGCACAAAACGTTTGTGTGTTTCGTCTAATAAGCGTGTTTCTTCAGGTGATAAATTGAGTTCACCTTTTTGATCGTATACAGCTTTTACGCGATCGTATAGTTTAGCATTTAAGTTGATAAAATCGCCATGTGCAGCAATTGCAGGTGTAATTTCTTTTGCAGCTGCTTTTAGCGTGTTGTCTGTGTTTGCTCCATTTACTGCGGAAAACACACGTTGTATTCTATTCAAATATTTTCCGCTAAATTCGAGTGCTTCAATCGTATTTTTAAAAGTTGGCGTTTCTGTATTTTCACTAATTGCTGTAATTTCATCTTGATTTTCTTTCAGTGCAATTTTGAAAGCGGGTAAGTAATCGCTGCTTTTTATTTTATCGAAAGGTGGCACTCCATGCGGCGTATTCCATTCGGTCAACAAAGGATTATCTGTCATTGTAGTTTCTGATTTTTTTTCGGGCGTAGCATCTTTACATGCGGCAAATAGTAAAATACTACTCATAATGGCTATTGAGGTACGTTTCATTTGTTTTTTGTTTTGATGGTTAACTGGTGCTTATTTGAATTTCATCTGAACAAATAATTCGACTAACAAGATACTGTTTTTTTAAATTTTATGAATGATTTTAACGTTCTATACCAGTTTGTAGTTTTCTTCGTTATATTAGTGTGTAACACAAGTTAAATACTATGAAACAACTCATTACTATTATTATTTTCTGTATTAGTTGTACTGTTTTTGGACAGAAGAAGATTCATGTTTTTGTGGCTTTGTGCGATAATGTAAATCAGGGAATTGTACCTGTGCCAAAGTCTTTAGGAAATGGACAAAGTCCTAGAACTAATTTGTATTGGGGCGCGTTGTACGGAATGAAAACACATTTTAAACGTAGTAAAGATTGGGAATTTGTAAAGACAATTCCATCAAATAATCCTAAAATATTAGAACGCATTGTTTTTAAACACAAGACAACCAACACCTATTTACTAGCCGATGCGTATGATGGAAAGTTTATCAAACAGACTACAATTGATTTTTTACAAGCGAGTAGTGGTGCCAATCCAACAGAAATTACAGTGAATGATCAAAAACTAAGTTTCGGAGGAAATTCAAACTTGGTCGCGTATATCGGTCATGATGGTTTGATGGAATTTAGCTTGGATACTAAGTTCAGTCCAAAAAACACTAAAAAGCGAGACGCTATTATTTTAGCATGTATTAGTAAAAGCTATTTTAAGCCATATTTAAGACAAACAGGAGCCAATCCATTGGTTTGGTCTACAGGATTGATGTCGCCCGAAGCATACACGCTTAAATGGGCAATTGATGGTTGGATTTTAAACGAATCGGATGCGGAAATTTGCGAACGTGCTGCAAAAGCCTATCACAAGTATCAAAAATGTGGTATGCGTGGCGCCAGCCGTTTGTTGGTAACAGGATATTAAAAACGCTCCAAAGTTTATATTGAAGCGTTTTGTGCGGAAGTTTTACTTTTGTTAAACTATCCACTAACTATTATTTTACTTAGAAAATTTCTATAGTTTCTTTTTGTAAATTAGAAGTATATTTTAGGATCATTAAAATGACCAATTCCCACTTACGTCACCTCGTTTTATCGCAAATCTGTCAAACTGTTCGTCACTTATTCGTTGGCAACTAACAATTTCATAAAATGGAGTAATTAATGAGGTGTCATTTGTAAAGCAGCATCAGGGTCTTTTTTTAAATAGTAAATAATTCCTTTCAACATGTAGTAATATGCTAATCCATCTTTATCTTCTGTATTAAGACTGATCTTTTTTATTTGTGAGAGGTATTTTTCAGCTTTAGGAACATCGAAATAAGTGTATGAAGAACACAACCCAATAATTGTATTGAGGTATTTGGATTTGTACTTAGAATCTTGTTTTAATGATGCTAGTATAGTCTCATTAGTTAAAAAAAGATCTGCTGCATTTTTATGATCACCAAGAACAGTTTTTACTGAAGCAATACTTTGATTTGAATAAATAAAATATTCCTTATTTTTTGTGATACGAGCAATTGAATCCACTTTTAGATAGTACTTAATAGCTTCGTCATATTTGCCAAAATTGTAGTATAATGTTCCCTTTCGTTTAATTGATTTCACATAGAAAACGATATCATTTTTCTCTTTTGCATAAGCAATACATTTGTTTGCTAATACTAAAGCGTCAGATATGTTTCCTAAGTAACCTAAAGATTTCGATTGAAGTATGTATGCGTTGTATTCTTCTTTAGTATTCCTTTCTGAGATTGCCTTTTTTAACATAGTATCTGCATACAATTTGGCAGTTTTAGGTTTTTTGTATCTCAATTTAGAAAAACGTTGGTTTAATTCTTCATAAGAATACATAAATAAAGAATCCTTCTCCTGAGAAAATACCATTCCTGATGTGCTTACAAAAAATACAATACAAAAATACAATACAAAAATACAGTCGAAAATTCATGAAGGAACAGATTAAAAAACAAAACGCTGTAATAGAGATATGTATTACAGTTTATATTGCTCAATATATGAAAAAGAAAGTTGTTTTTCTCTTTTTAACATATTCTTAGCATCCCAAAATGTCTGCGATAATCTTTAAATGATGATTTGTATGTACTTCCAAGAATCGAATGGTTTGCGCTTTGTTCAACATTCCAAATACTGGATGATCAAAATTCGCATTTTCATCTAAATCGTTAAGTTTTTTGATGCTTTCTCCTGCTTCTAATAATTGCCTTAAAATGTCATCTGTGTAAATGATTTCTGGA
This sequence comes from Kordia sp., assembly GCF_045105435.1. GTDB lineage: Bacteria > Bacteroidota > Bacteroidia > Flavobacteriales > Flavobacteriaceae > Kordia. The sequence goes on from NZ_JBGCDL010000328.1 coordinate 9,286, forward strand.
GGACGTACATTTTTAGGAGACTGTGCTTTTCCACGCGGAATGAACCCTGCAGTTAAAGAAGCAATTCGTGTGAAATTAAATGAACTCTCATAAGCAGTTGGATCAGAACTTTCAAGTACTTCTGTAATTCTGTTGATGGTTTTCAACATATGATCTAAATGCCAAGCAACATCAGCTTTGGAAATTTCTTCTTTTTTAGCATCTCGAAATTCAATTGTATTTTCAATTTCAGATACTAGTGGAAGCAATACTTCAGGATTGGATTGATTCATTCTTAGTTTTATAAAAAGGAATAAAAAGATAATAAAGGCGAGAACGATTAAAAGAATACGTCTTTTCATAATGCTATTTTTAATGGTTAGCAAAACACTTTGGCTTTTGAGGAACAAAGCGTTTCCTAAAGTGAATTAAATAAACGAACTAATTATAATTTATAACGAATATCAGGAAAGAAACCAATTTGAGCTTTATATTTCCTGTTTTCACAAAACTGAATGTACAACAAAGAACACATAATACAATTGGTTTCTTCATAATTTTTTAGCTTATTGCTTCAAGTTTGATGCAATACTATTACATATAAAACGAAAAAAGTTTGAGCTGTAGCATTTTTGTTTGAATCGTAAAAATTTGCTTTTTAGATGCAAATCTGACTCAAAATTAACGAGATTCAATTGAAAGATGGAATTTGACGGTTCAAGTAGTTATTTCACAATTGTATTACCAGTAGCCGCGTTACGACACTTGTTTAAGAAAGAATACAAACGTCGTTTTATGGTGAAAATTGGCAATCAATTTAAAACCTATAAAGTAGAAGATATTGCTTATTTTATGGCGGATGAAGGCGTTATTTTTCTCCATACAAACAGTGGGCAAAAATGTCCTGTTGAATACACTATTGATCAGTTGGAAGAAATTTTAGATCCAATTCACTTCTTTCGCATCAACCGAAAATACTTGGTTTCTGTAAATGCTGTGCAGGAAATTCATAGTTATTTTAACAGTCGATTGTTATTAAAGTTGAATCCATCACAAGAAGAACAAATTATTGTATCGCGCGAACGTACCACTAATTTTAAAAAGTGGTTGGATATGTAAATTAAAAATTCAGTCATGATTATAAAAACGTTCAATCATGACTGAGTAGAAGTTTGCATGTACTTACTTTAAAAAGTAATCGTTTATTTTGGATCTTCTATTGGCGTGCAAATCGCATAAAAAGACTGACCTGCACAAGCGTAAGGGTTTGGGTCACAACTAACTCTACTTTCGCCGCCACCTTTAATGGCACTTGAGCTAAAACTAGAGATTAAAACTTTACTAATCTTTAACGGTTTAAGACACTTTTTTTTCATAATTGGATCGTTTTTAAGTTTGATTAATATCATGAGATTATACTAGCAATACCATTTATTATTTGAGTTTTGTAGTAAGCTCAAATAACAAATGGTATACCAATCACAAATTATCTATTTGGACATTGAAGGTGAAATGAATCATTACATGACATGTAGCATGTGTTGTAATGCTTGTACGAAGGATCGCAAGTTTTTCCAGAAGCTCCACCTATGATTGTGCTAGTTTCTAAGTTAGAAATGTTTTTCTTGTTTAAGTCAAGTTTAATTTTTGATTTCTTCATAATTATTAAGTTTTTAAATTAATTAAAGGTTTGAAATTAGAATGAATCTTAAGCGAAAACAATTAAAGTAGCGTTCGTTTTATAAAATAACAGTAGGATTCGTATAATTAATCGATTGTTGTTGTGGTGCTTTTTAAGCTGTCAGGTCTTGTGGGTACTGTTTGACACGCTTTTTGATCTGAGCAACAATTTGATTTACTAGGCGAATTTGCGCTTCCTCCTTTTACATAATTTAAGTTCGCAATATTTGATTTCTTTAATTTTAAAAGAGCTGAGGTTAATTTTTGTTTTTTCATAATAAAAAAATGTTTAGTGAATTTCAGTTTAAATATAGAGATTGCCTAGAATTCAGTGAAATAGAACTACATGCATTTTATAAAATAGCGGTTGGGTTTTATGAAAACGAACATGTATATTAGTTTGCTTTCTTTTTTCTGGAATCAATTGGAGACACTTAGTTTTTGCAAATGTGGTTCAAGAAACTTGTAATTATTTCAATAACTAATTGTTATTAGAGCAGCATCCTTCTCAATAAGAAAAAATCATGGTTTCACGCGAACGCACTACTAATTTTAATAAGAGGTTGGACATGTAATCCTCTTCAAAATCAAAAAACCATTATCAAAAGTAGCTTCTGATAATGGTTTCAAAATAGTCGTTAAACTAGATCCGAAAAGTTTTTAATGATCGCAAATACGAACTGTATTTTCAACAGGACAACCTTGATTGATGGTAAAACAGTCGAAAAAAGACGGTCCTGGAACACAACCTTTGTAACAAGTGTTGTAATATTTATTAGTTATGTTGCACGTAGTGCCTGTAACACCACCTTTTACTTCACCAATTTTTAAGTTTGAAATATTTCTTTTGTTTAGACTAAGTTTAAATTTTGATTTTTTCATGATTTATAGTTTACGGTTGTTTAGGTTGTTGGCAAGTTTCTGTGTACATACAGGTTACATCTGTATACACACATTCATGTATAGAACATCTGTTAGGATACGATACACAACCTCTTTGTAAGGTGTCTTTTGCTCTACTTCCCACTATTTTTTCAGCATTTAGATCTGCAACTTGTGTCTTGAATAACTTCAATTTTGATTTAAAATTCTTTTTTTTCATAATTCTTAAATTTTAATGGTTAACAAATTGTATTACACGTTGCTTACTACATGTCACAAACAAAAACAGTATTTCCGCAACGTCTTGATGCTGGTGGCGGAGAACATGGGTCATAACAAGTATTGTAATACTTATTAGTGTAGTTACAAGTTCTTCCAGTGACACCACCTACAATTGCAGCAGTTTCTAAATTAGAAATGTTCTTTTTGTTCAAGCTAAGTTTGATTCTTGCTTTTTTCATGATTCTATGGTTTTTGATTTAATTAATTGAACTGAAATTAGAGTCCGTAATTCAGCTATACAATTAAAACAGGGTTCATTTTATAAAATAAAGGCAGTATTTACTGTGTTAAATAGGTGCTTTTTTATCCATCTGCTATGCTGTCAGGTCTTGTACTTACTGTATGTGCGCATACTGGAGGTTTGGAACAACAATTCGATTCATCTGTCTGAGGTGGCTTTTTTCCACCGAAAAGATTAAGGTTTGCAATATTTACTTTTTTTAGTTTTAAAGAAACTGAAGTGAATTTCTGTTTTTTCATGGTTGGGAATTTATAATAAATTTCTCTCTAAGATAGAAAATACGTACAGTTGAAAGAAAAATAACTGCATTCATTTTATAAAATAGTGGTTATATTTTTGATAAAGAATGATGGATAAATACCTGTTTGCTTTTTAAAAGCACGAGAAAACGCACCTTCACTTTTAAACCCTAACTCTTTTGCAATTGCTTTGATACTGTACGATCGTAACACTTTGTCGTTCTTTAGTTTATGCAGTACATAGTTTATGCGTAACTCGGTAATGTAATTTTTGAAAGTAATGCCTTTTTGTTCGTTTACAATTTGCGATAAATAGGTGGTATTGGTGTTTAGTTTTTTTGCTACAGTAATTAACGTCGTATTTTGCTGAAGAAATGCTTCCGATTTCTCAAATTTTTGAAGTCCCTGTAAAATTTTAGCAACCTTTTCGTCTGAAATTTGAAATTTATTAGCTGATGCTGATGCTGATGCTTGTGTTTCTGCTTTTATAGGTTCAGCAGCTAATTTTTGAACTAGTTCTTCAAACTTTTTCCTGTTGTCTCGTTGTTGTTTTTTGTACACCCAAAATAAAATTATAAGTGCTACACCCAATCCGATTGAAATAAACCATAAAGATGTATTTTGTCTTTCTTTTTGATTTGATTGTACTTTTAGTGTCGTTATTTTACTTTCGATGGTTTTGTTATCGTATTCTTCTAAAATAGTATATCTAATGGAAGCTTGAATAGTGTCGGTATACGAGTAATTGTATGCCAAACGATAATTTTCTAAGGCTTTTTTTGTGCTGTCAATTTGTTCGTAACTAATGGCGAGTAATGAAAGTACCTCTCTGTATTCAAAATCATCAAACTCAATTTCGTTTTGCAATGTCTTTATTGCTTCAAAAGCAGTAATTGCTTCTGGAAACATTTTTTTTTCGTAATAGGTTTTCCCGCGAAAGCGATAAATAGGATATAAATTCATTTTACTATCTAATGAAGAAACCATGCTTTCTGATTTTGTCAAAATAGCCAAGGCTTTGTCGTATTCTTTGCGCTTATATTTTATAATTCCTTCCAAAGTATACGAATAGCTCAAAGCATCGATGTCATTTCTATTGACGCTTAATGTTCTTAGTTCCAGTAAACATTTGGCTGCTTTTTCAAGATCAAAGTATGTATATGCAGAACAGAGTGCTATTAATGTATTTAAGTAAAGCGTGTGGTATTTTTTTTCCTCTACAATAGGCGCAATAATTTCTTTATTTTTTATGAATAATTCGACAGCACCTTTATGATCGCCAGTAATATTTTTAACAGAGCCAATACCTTGGTTTGCATAAATTGCATAGCGTACATTTTTTGTTGCTGTTGCTATAGAATCAAACGCTAAATAATTTTTTGTTGCTTCTGCATATTTTCCAGATCTGAAATAGGTTCTCCCTTTTTGGCTAAAGGCGTTTATATATAAGGAATTGTTTTTTTGTGTTTTAGCATATAAAATGCATGAGTCAATATACTGCATAGAAGCTTCCATGTTTCCAAGATAACTTTCGGAAGAAGCTTTTAATAAAAAACTCTTATTTTTTTCTAATAAATTGGCTTCTTTAGTCGCCTTTGCTATCAATGCTTCTGCGTACTCGTTTGCTAATTTAGGATTTGTATATTCTAAATTTTTATACTGTTCTTTTAATGACTGGTATGAATTTTTGAGTAAAGAATCGACTTCTTGTGCAGTCATGAAATTGACAAAAAATAAAATAAAAACAGCGTATAAAAATTTCATTCATTAAATGATTTAGTGACTGTTTAAATATACAGAAAAAAAGAAAGCCCCTTGTTTATAACAAAGGACTTTGTAATAGCTGATATGAAATTTAATTATGTACAGTGGTGAAATATAGAAAGTCTACAAGGAACACGGAACGTGTTTGCACCTCCAAATAATTCGTTAGAAGTCTTTTTTTGCTTTAGTGTCGCAATTGGTTTTTTACTCAGCCTCAAGTTTTTTAATTCTTGTTTTTTCATACTATAAATTTTATGGTTAATACATTAGAAAGTTAGTGTCTTTGTATTTTGTTACCCAATTATAGAAAAAAGAAAGCCTTTCATCAAACGATGAAAGGCTTTGTACTATATTTTTAAGAAACTATTCTTAGTATCTGTAGTATTCTGGCTTGTATGGTCCTTGAACCGTTACGCCAATGTAATCAGCTTGTTCAGTAGAAAGTTCTTCTAGCTCAACTCCAATTTTAGCTAAGTGTAAACGTGCTACTTTTTCATCTAAGTGTTTTGGTAACATGTATACGTCATTTTCGTACTTGTCAATATTGTTCCAAAGCTCGATTTGTGCTAATGTTTGGTTTGTAAATGAGTTACTCATTACAAAACTTGGGTGACCTGTAGCACAACCTAAGTTTACTAAACGTCCTTCAGCTAATAAGATGATATCTTTTCCGTTAATCGTATACTTATCTACTTGTGGTTTAATTTCTACTTTCGTGTTTCCGTGGTTGTCATTTAACCAAGAAACTGCGATTTCGTTATCAAAATGCCCAATATTACAAACAATCGTTTTATCTTTCATTGCTTCAAAATGCGCTCCAGTAACGATATCTTTGTTTCCAGTAGTTGTAATTACAACATCAGCATTTCCAACAACATTCTTTAATTTCTTAACTTCAAAACCGTCCATTGCAGCTTGTAAAGCACAAATAGGATCAATTTCAGTAACTGTTACAATACTTCCTGCACCTTTAAAAGAAGCAGCAGTTCCTTTTCCAACATCTCCGTATCCACAAACAACTACTCTTTTTCCTGCTAACATTACGTCAGTAGCTCTACGAATAGCATCTACAGCACTTTCTCTACATCCGTATTTGTTGTCAAATTTAGACTTCGTTACAGAATCGTTAATATTAATAGCTGGCATTGGTAACGTACCGTTCTTTACTCTTTCGTATAATCTGTGAACTCCAGTTGTAGTCTCTTCAGATAATCCGTTAATTCCTTCAACTAATTCAGGATATTGGTCTAAAACCATATTTGTTAAATCTCCACCATCATCTAAAATCATGTTTAATGGTTTGCGATCTTCTCCAAAGAATAATGTTTGTTCAATACACCACTCAAATTCTTCTTCGTTCATCCCTTTCCATGCGTATACTGGAATTCCAGCATCAGCAATCGCAGCAGCAGCTTGATCTTGTGTTGAGAAAATATTACAAGAACTCCAAGTAACTTCTGCACCAAGCGCTTTTAAAGTCTCAATTAAAACAGCTGTCTGAATTGTCATGTGTAAACATCCTGCAATTCTAGCACCTTTTAATGGCTGCTCATCTTTATATTCTTCACGAAGACTCATAAGACCTGGCATTTCAGCTTCAGCTAATTCGATCTCTTTTCTTCCCCATGCTGCTAAAGAAATGTCTTTAACCTTATATGCTACGTAAGGAACTGATTTTGTGCTCATACTTTTTCTTTTTTTATGTTTGAAATAAATTATGGTTTGTGACCTAAAATATGTTTAAATTCGCTGCATAACTTTATTATACTATTTGCATCTCAAAAGTTTGCGAGTGCAAAGGTACTAAATAACTTTTTAATATAATGGCTCTTTACAAAACTATAACAGTAAATAAACATACTAAAGTGCTGATTTGGAAGATAGAAGAGTCTTTTGAAGAATTAAATCGCGATATACAACTTACAAATCATTGCCAACAACGACTAGATGGAATGCGCTCCGAAATTCATCAAAGAGGTTTTCTAAGTGTACGCCACTTATTGGCTGCGCTTAACTATACTGATTTTGACTTGTATTATGATTCAACAGGGAAACCACATTTAAAAGACGGGAAACATATTTCAATTACACATTCCTTTCAATTTTCGGCAATTATTGTGAGCGATACCATTCCTGTAGGAATTGATATAGAAAAACAGCGCGATAAAATTTTACGCATCGCACATAAATTTACACCATTACAAGAATACAATACTATTGCCAATCATGACGCGTTAATTCGTAAACTCACAATTGTTTGGGGCGGAAAAGAATCCATCTATAAAGTATATGCCGAAAAAGGACTCAGCTTTTTAAAACATATTGATATTGACGATTTTTCGATGGAAGCGTCTCAAACCAAAGGAAATGTATATTACGGAAATGAAACAGCAACATATGCATTAGATTTTTTAGAGTTTGAAGGATTTACCTGTGTATATACTTTAGAAACAAATCGTAACTAGAACATGACAGGAACGATCTATAAAGACATCATTCAAGGAAAAAAAGAAGGTCAAAAACTATTGGCGGTCTTGATTGATCCTGATAAAATGGAAATCAATCACATTTCAGCATTTTTCAAAAAAGTACACAAAGCTATCATTACGCATGTATTTGTGGGCGGAAGTACAGATGCGGAAAAAAAGATGGAAACGATTGTAAAAACAATCAAACAACATACACAATTGCCTGTATTAATTTTTCCAGGAAGTCACGAGCAAATCACAGAAATTGCAGATGGAATTTTATTTTTATCTCTGCTATCTGGACGAAATCCTAAATATCTAATCGAACAGCAAGTGCAATCTGTTGAAAAACTAATCAATACAAGTTTAGAAATTATTCCGACAGGGTACATTCTAATTGATGGTGGCGTAGAAACGGCTGTACAACGTGTGAGCGAAACGCAACCGATTTCACAAAAAAATCAGCAAGCAATTTTGCATACCGCTTTGGCGGGACAATTCTCAGGAAAGCAACTCATATATTTAGAAGCTGGAAGTGGCGCAAAAAAAATGGTTAATCCAGAAATTATAAAAGAAATATCAAGTAAATTACAAATTCCGTTGATTGTCGGCGGAGGAATTCGATCCAAAAAACAATTAAACGAAATATACAAAGCGGGCGCAAATTTAGTCGTCATCGGAACAGCTTTTGAAGAAAATGAAG
>NZ_JBGCDL010000329.1:0-3369 GCF_045105435.1 Kordia sp.
ACGTCCAAACTCAGCTACAATTTCTGCTGATAAAATGAACGTAGTATACCGTGGTGTTGTAAACCCAATGACAATTTCTTTTGCAGGTGTATCTGATAACAAAGTTGTTGCCAATGCGCCAGGATTAAGCAAAGTTGGAAATGGAAAATACAACATGAAGCCAACTTCAGGAACAGAAGTGAAAATCAATGTTTCTGCTACACTTGATGATGGAACTAAATCATCAGATAGTAAAACATTCAGAATCAAAGAAATCCCTGCACCAACAGGATTCTTTAGAGGAGTAAAAGGAGCAACAAAAATGAGTAAGTCTGGTGTGGAAAAAGGTTCTATAAAAGCAAACTTTGAATCATTCGATTTTGAATTACCATTAAGAATTACACAATTTGACTTTAAAGTTCCTGGGCAACCAACTATTACGGTAAGAGGAAGTAAGCTAGACGCAAGAGCTAAAAATGCTTTAAAGCGTGCTAAAAGAGGTCAAACTGTGCAGTTTATCAACATCAAAGCGAAGTCATCAACTCCTGGGTTAATTATCAAAAAAGTTTCGCCAGTATTTGTTGAAATTACAAACTAAAATTATTTTAAAACATTTGTTATGAATTGGAGAAGTTTATTTACAATTGCATTTGCACTCACAATCTCAGGCTCAATGTTTGCACAAGCAAACTTATTGAACGCTAAAGATCCGAGTCAAATAGGTGTGAAAACGCAAGCGCAAAAAGATGCTGACAATGATGGTCCATTACCTTATGGATACGTAGACGATAGAGATATTCTTTGGTCTGCAACAACATGGGAAATTATTGATCTTGATGAAAGAGTAAACTTCCCGTTATACTATCCAATTGATTCTATTGGTATGCGTTCTGATAGACGTTCTTTATATGATGTATTAATGAAGAACATCAAATCAAACAAGATTGAAAAAATTTATGAGGATGGAAACTTTACAGCAACTCGTACGCTTAAAGATATCGAATCTAGTTTAAAGAAAATCGATACATTACCTCCAGGAATTGATCAATTGAACAGAGGAGAAGCACTTTCTGATGAATACATTGAAGTAAGAGAGCTTACCGCTGCAGATATTGAAGAATACCATGTAAAAGGAGTTTGGTATTTTGACAAACGTCAAGGCGAACTAAAGTTTAGATTGTTAGGAATTGCTCCTGTATCAGCAGAAGCGCAATTTGTAGATCTAGATGGACAGCAAGATTTAATCGAGTTATTTTGGGTATTCTATCCAGATGCTAGAGAAATATTGCACAGTGCCAAAGCGTTCAATGATCGAAATGCTGCCGTACCATTATCTTTTGATCACTTACTAAACGCACGTCGTTTTAACGGAGTCATCTACAAAGAAGAGAATGTACAAGGCGATCGAAAAGTCATCGACTATGTAAAAGAGAATTCTCTTATGCAGTTATTAGAATCTGAACGAATCAAAGAAAAGATCAGAGGAAGAGAACAAGACATGTGGAATTACTAAATTCATAACATAACAATATAAAAACGCTCACTATTTGGTGGGCGTTTTTTATTTTTGCAATATGATAGATTATATAATCGTCGGATTAGGTTTAGCCGGAATTGCTTTCTGTGAAGAATTAGAAGCCGCAGGAAAAAATTTTGTAGTATTTGAAGATAACTCTCAAAAATCTTCAACGGTTGCAGGCGGATTGTATAATCCAGTAATTTTAAAACGATTTACACCAGTTTGGAATGCAGACGAACAATTGGAAGTTGCCTTGCCTTTTTATGAAGCATTAGAAAAAAAACTGCAAACACAATTTGATGAAAAATTAGCAGTCATGCGACGTTTTGCCGATGTAGAAGAACAAAATATGTGGTTTGAAGCTTCCGATAAACCCAAACTATCTAGATATCTTGATACAAAACTCATCACAAATACAAATACAGCTGTAAATGCATCTTTCTCTATGGGAAGAGTCAAAGAAACCGGGCGAATTTTTACTGGAAAACTACTCAAAGCGTATCGCGAATATCTTCAAGATAAAAACTATTTGCGAAACGAAAGCTTTCAATATGATAAACTCAAAATTTCTGGTGATTCGCTAGCGTATCAAAACATACAAGCAACAAAAATTGTGTTCTGTGAAGGTTTCGGAATCAAACAAAATCCTTATTTCTCCTACTTGCCTTTAAACGGAACAAAAGGGGAATTGCTAACCATAAATGCACCAAACTTACAAGTAGCTACGGTTGTAAAATCGTCAGTATTCATACTTCCTATGGGAAATGATACCTATCGAATTGGGGCAACCTACAATTGGGAAGACAAAACGAATATTCCAACAGAAGAAGCAAAACAAGAACTAACTGAAAAATTATCGAAACTCATTCAATGTGAGTATGAAATCATAGATCAAGTCGCAGGAATACGACCAACCGTTGCCGATCGAAGACCGTTGGTAGGAACACATCCAAAACATGCGCAATTAGCCGTTTTAAACGGTTTAGGAACGCGTGGCGTTATGATTGGTCCAACAGTTGCAAAACAACTCTATAACCATCTTACGCATCATGCAGTATTACCAAATGAAATCAACATCAAACGTTTTGAAAAAAGGTACAGAAAAAGCGTTACAAAAGAACACGATGACAAAAGAAGCGCTGAAAACGCGCATCGAAAAGCAAATTCAAACCAAAAATAAACTAAGGATTCTTTCGATCTAATTCCTTGTCATAAGACATAAAAATATTAATCCAAATATTTCGCGAAACACGCATAATTATTGGCATAAAACCAATCAGCGTTCCCATAATAGCAAAAAAGGTAGCAAGCAAACTAGCATTCAAAAACCACTTTGCAACAACAAATGCTGCAAATGCAAAGGCAATTCCAACGCCATAACTCACATACATAGCGCCGTAAAAAAAAGAAGGTTCAATCTTATAACGCGTGCCGCAATGCGCACATGTTTCGTGCATTTTTAGTGTAGTATTCAATTTATACGGGTTTTTTACCTCGTACATAGGTTCGTTTTGGCATTTTGGGCAACTTCCCGTTAAAATACTATTTAATTTCGATCCTTTTTTTAACATTTGTAAAAATATAGTATAAAATCATCTTGCTTTACTACAAAAGTAAGGCATACATTTTATAAAAACGGTAACTTTTGTCACACACATGATAAATATTCACAACATAGCTGTCGCTTTTGGCGGAACGTATCTATTTAAAGACATAGCGTTTCGGCTAAATGCGGGCGATAGTGTCGGATTGATTGGAAAAAATGGTGCAGGAAAATCTACACTATTAAAAATTCTTGCAAAAGAAAATGAACCTGACGAAGGTGCAATTGCAACAGACAAAGACATTGCAATTGGTTTCTTAAAACAAGA
>NZ_JBGCDL010000330.1:0-5085 GCF_045105435.1 Kordia sp.
AAACACTAAAAAAAGGCATACAGAAATAGAAAAAGTACCTAAGAATAAAATATTTTAAAAAAAAAAAATGGCTTCTTAATAATTAAAAAATATCTTTAAACTGTCCTAAGGATGGGGAGTATCATATTAAGACTACAAAATAAATCAAATGGCAAATTTCAGCTTGTTTTCTCAAACAAAATATTTATTAGAAAAACCTATTAAAAATCCTTTTTTTGGAACTTATTTTTTAGTCTGGCTAATCAGAAATTGGGAACTTATTTATAGTTTGATTTATTTTGATAAAACACAGAAACTAGATTCTCGAATAGAATATGTAAAAGACTACTTTGTTGAGAACTCTTTTATTCATGGTGTATTATGGAATATACTAATAACAATATTGGTAATGATTTCAACTTATGTTATTTTGAATTTCACAAGAGTTATTGTTAATTTTTCTGAAAAAAGAGTCAAAGTTGAGCTTTATAAATTAGTGATGCGCGGTAGAAAGTTTTATACTAAAGAAGAATATGATGATATAAAAAGACACAGAGATGAAATGCTTTCTGAGTTGGATACAATTAAGAATACCATATCTAATATGTTAGAAGAAAGAAACAAAGCTGTTGAGAAGTTTAAAACGTCAGATAAATCAATGAAGGCACTTCATATTGAAAGAGGTGAACTGCAAAGAAAAGTTAATGATTCAGAAAAAAGAGTTGATAATCTTATTAATGATAGACAAGGGCTTAATGAGGGTATAAATAAGTTAGCTGAAGTTTTAAATGAAGATATAATGCCCTATCTTAAAGAAATAATACATGATAATCTTTACGATAAATTAGAGAAAATATTAGACCTTGATAAGAAAGATGAACTAACTCATAGGCATATTGATGAATTAGAAATTGATTCATTAAGAAAATATTTAGACATCCCAAAATTACCAAAGGAAGAAACTAAAATATCAGTTAATTTGAAGGGACATCTTATTCATTCTTGTATTGAGAAATATGGTAATAAAAGTCAAGGTCGTAGATATGCTATCAAAAATGGATTAAATAAATTTTTGGAAGCATATACCTCTGATGTACCTGTATGAAAAATAAGGTGATTTAGTATCAAGTATTTCTCAAACAATAATTTCTAATAATTGATATAATCTTAGTTTATTTTTACTACATTTGACTAATTAATAATCAGAAAATCGAATACGTTTTTGAATACGATTTGAGATTTTTAGCGGAATAGGGTAGGGTTAACTAATTGATAATCTGAGGGTAAGAATCCCAAGATGAACTCATAACCCGAAGGTCACTGGTTCGAGTCCAGTTCCCGCTACTAAGCAAAAAGCTTCACAGAAATGTGGAGCTTTTTTTATGTTTTTGAGAGTGTTAGACAAGAAGTTTCTTTATGTCATATCAGTCAATTTAAGCGTTTTTTAAATGTCTACTACGGTCACTAGTTACAAAGAAATTATCAGTTGCGCAAACCTAGCTTACTAGCCTTTTGAACGTTTACGCTTTCGCTTTTTCTTTTTCTTACCCAATGAAATCTCATAATCTTCTATGTTTCCTTGAACTTTTATATTGAGATACCACAATCTTTTGTTTGGATCTACTTCTATAATCTCATCTTCTTTTTCTTTCTCAGTAATAGTACGACTCTTTTTGCGTCCAAATAATCGCTGCCAGGCAGCTTTTCTCACAATTTTCCAAGGAACACGTAAATAATATTCGATGTTTTGATTACTGTCATGCGTACCAGACAATTCCATGTGACCCAAAGTAGATTCGATCGTCATGGAAGGAATATTAATTTTCCCTTTCTGTATATCCAAGCTATTTTGTAAAGTGTCAAATCGAATGTTTTTAAGATTTTTATCTCCCATATAATCTGAAAGTGCTAACATTGGATCGTAATTTTTCAATCTCCCATTCAATACTTTTACGTTCATTTTTATGGTCGATTGATCTAAATCGGGCACTAAATCTGGATATACTCTTATTTTTCCTGTAATTCTGGAAGTAAGTTTTCCTTGCAAATTTTCTGAAACGAGATGATCTTGTCCAAAATTTTCAAACTTGAATAGCAATTTATCCAAGTCAACATTAGTCATAACTATATCTGGTTGTAGATAAATATGTTTTGGATCGCTACCATTAAAATAGCCGCTTAATTTAATATTTCCTCCCGCAGCATTCATGTTTAATGTATCAACATAAATATAATGGTCGGGTGTTATTCTTAAATCAGCTTTGATTTTTTGGAGATCAATTCTATGATACATAAAATGAGCGATATCAACCTCAAATTTCATATCTGTAAATGGCAGCTCATATAAATTGAAAGCATCTGCATGTGCTGTTACATCTGCAGTTTTTGAAGTCGCAGTTGCTACTGGTTTTGGCGGACTTAAATCAAAATTAAAAAGGGCATCATAGTCAATATAATTTGCTTTTAATTTGAGGTAATTATCTCTTTTCTTTATTTGCTGATTTTCTCCTAAATAATAGTTTAAATCGAAATTAAAATTGGTAGTTCCTATTTCGCCATGAAAATCTTTTATCATTACATGTTGATCTTCGTAATGTATGTTTCCTTTAAAATCGTGAAAGCGAAGTGGATGCATTTTCATTTTTGTATCTAACTTATCTAAAGCCAAATCGATAGAGTGTAAAGCAGAATCTTTATAATGCATACTAGCGTCAAAATGCAATGCCAGTTTGTCAAATTCTTCATGTCTGTATGCTGCTGGAACGTAATTTTCTCCTTTATATGAAAAAACATCTTCCAGTCGTAACATTTTAGAGGTAAGATTGATATCCAAGTCTACATCTCCGTTCAGTTCGGGTTGCATCCAAAAGGCATAATCATGTATAAGTCCATCAAAATGAAAATCGCTATCATCTATAAATCCTGTAAAATCTACTATTTTTAAGTCTACACTATCAATTAATACGTCGGCATGGAAATCATGTAATTTATGTGGATAATGCTTCAAATCTGCATACAAACTATCGATAAAAAACTCACCTTTTGGTAAATATTCAGATTCAGTAAAATCTTTTGCAGACGTTTTAAAAGAAAGTCCTAAGCTTAAATCTTTTATTTGCTCATCAAAACCAGTTTGGATGGTGTCTTGTGCTGAAAAACGAGTTAATTGCGCAATATCTAAGTAATTAGAAGTAACATCTAAATGGGCTTCCACCGGAATATCAGTATGATGCACAATTGCAGGTAAGTCTGAAAGAAAACCACTTATTGACAAATCTGAATTTCCCATCAACAGTTCAAACTGGTTCAGTGTCGCTTCTTTCCCATTCATTACCAAATGTGCATTTAAACCATTCAAAGGAGCTGGCAATTCTTCGGAGTCAATACGCAAATCTTTTATAGTCAATTCTGCAAAGTATGCTTGATT
Organism: Kordia sp.; assembly: GCF_045105435.1. Taxonomy (GTDB): domain Bacteria; phylum Bacteroidota; class Bacteroidia; order Flavobacteriales; family Flavobacteriaceae; genus Kordia. The sequence goes on from NZ_JBGCDL010000330.1 coordinate 3,407, forward strand.
AAATTTTTGTAATACTTTTTCAGGATTATCAATATCAATAACATCGTGAAAATTCATTTTTAGTGAAACTTTTCCAGAGGCATCTTTTACTTGCTCTAGTTCAAAAAAATCGGCTACAAAATCCAGACTAAAATTTGAGTAGAGTTGCATATCCACTTCGGGCGATTCAAAATTCTTCACAAAAAGCGCACCTTTAAATTCTCCTTTTTCCAAAGAAGCGGTCATGTCTTTTAGTGAAAATTCCATGGTACTTGCATCTCTATTTTTGCCATTAGTAAAATGACCATTAAAGCCCATGTTATCTATCTTTTTTCCTCTTTCAGTATTTTCTAAAAAAGCCTTTCCAGCTCCAAAATTAGCATCGATAGCAGGTCTATTTCCTTTGTTAGCAGGTCCTTTGATGCTAGCATTAAAATAAATTTCGCCAGCGTTTTTATATTTTTCCAATACAGGTATTACATCTGTTGGCGCAAACGCGATAAGCATGTCAAAATTGGGCTTTGTTCCTTGTATAGAAAGGTCGAGGTCTACATCATTCTTTGTGTCTATAGAACCTTTTAGCTCAAAATCACCATTTTCCATTACAACACTTGACGGTTGTATGTCAAGAATACCTGTATATTCATTAAATTCTAGGTCTGTATGTACTTCAAAATGTTTTTTATTAATAAAGGTTGTATCTCTATTTTTTATGATATTTAATTCAAAATCGGTATCAATATGACCAGCTATGATACTGTCTTTTTGGCTAAAACCACCTGTGCCAGCATATACAAATTTTTCAACGTCTGTATTGGTGGCTTCATCTAAAGTGTGAATGTCTAAATTTTTAAGTTTAATTTTTTTTAGATGAATATTCATAGCAGGAGCTTCTGCGTCAGAAGTACTGGCTAGCGAGTTTTGAATATTAGTAGTATTATTTTCGTGAATAACAATATTAAAAACACCATCTTCAACTATTAAAGATTGAATGTCATAATTTCCATTTACAATATCCCAAAGGTTAAAACCAATGTAAATGTCTTTTACATCCATTACAACAGGTGCATTATCTTCTTTTGTTTCAAAAATTTTAAAATCATATACTTTTAAAGAAATATATGGGAAGTTGCCAAAAAGGGATAATTCACTATCACCAATACTAATAAGACCTTTGTGTTCTTTGTTTAGTTTTGCAATCTCTTCTTTTATAATTTCAGATTGATAGCTTTGAACATATAGTATAAGACCTCCAAGTATTAAAATAGGAACTATGATGAGTCCTAATAAAATTCGTTTCCATATTTTTTTGATCTTCAAAGTAGTTGTCTTTTAGAATTTGAAAACTGTTTGGTTTTAAAAGTAATGAATTCGTATGAAAAAACCTTGTTTTAGAACATGATTTAGTTTTTTGTACCAAATTGATCCATTGATTAGATAAATAAGATTATGTGCCCTAGTTTTTACAAACACTTTATCATTTAAGTAGTATTAGTAGACTAATAGTTAGTTTTTGTTTCATAATGTAACATTTTGATAAAATTTCGTCAATTCGAGTTAATTTTACGATTGAAAATGAGTCAAATTTGTATCGAGAATAGAATATTTTGTACTAAACAGTTCTCGATACGATTTTTCGTACCTCAAAATCACTCGAAATGACGCTTCGTTATACTTTTGAATTCAAAATGCACAACGGG